>NZ_CAWPQZ010000010.1:0-106489 GCF_963889785.1 Vibrio sp. S12_S33
CACCTGCACACTGGAAGGGATGAACAACAAGATAAAGCTAATCAAGCGAATGGGTTATGGGTATCGAGATACAGACTACTTCTTCTTGAAGATAAAAGCGGCTTTCCCCGGAAAGCCGCGATGAACCACAAAAAAGCCAGACATCTGTCTGGCTTTTTATTAATTCGTTCTATTACGCAAGAACCATATTTGGTTCCGCGAAAACTACTGGAGAGCCAACTTCTTCTTCGAAAGTCGCCCATTCCCACGCTTCTTGGTCAGCCAGAACAGCACGCAATAATTGGTTATTGAGCCCATGACCTGATTTATAGGCACGGAATTCACCAATGATTGCATGACCACACATATAAAGGTCACCGATAGCATCAAGTACTTTATGCGTAACAAATTCATTCGCAAAACGAAGACCTTCTTCATTAAGGATTCGGTACTCATCCAATACGATGGCACAATCAAAACTACCACCTAAACAAAGGTTTTGTGATTGCAAATATTCGATATCCCGCATGAAACCAAAAGTACGAGCTCTTGAAATATCTTTCACAAAACCTTGTGAAGAAAAATCAAACACCATACGTTGCTCATCGGAATCAATCGCAGGGTGTTGGAATTCAATTTCAAAATCCATTCTGAAGCCGTTGTGAGGCACTAACTCTGCCCACTTATCTCCGTCTTCAAATCGCACAGGCTTTTTAATACGAATAAAACGCTTCGGTGAACTTAATGTTTCAATACCAGCTTGCTGCAACAAGTACACAAATGGACTTGCACTGCCATCCATGATCGGAATTTCAGGCGCATCAACTTCGATAACAATGTTATCAATACCCATGCCTGCAAGCGCCGCATTTAGGTGCTCAACAGTAGAAATACGGATACCTTGATCATTAACCAATGCTGTACACAGCATAGTGTCACGAACAGATTCAGGGTCAGCAGGGAAATCAACCGGAGGATTTACGTCAGTACGGCGGTAAATAATTCCCGTATTTGCAGCGGCAGGTCGAAGCGTTAATGTGACTTTACGACCAGAGTGAAGGCCCACCCCAGTTGTTTTCACTATTTCTTTCAGAGTACGTTGTCTGATCATCTACTTGCCTCTATGTCAGTGCTACAAAACACGGCCAGTTAAGTACCGACCGCGAATGCTACCATAATTTTGAACAGTGTCAAATTATGTCTAATTTTCAATCAGCCTGACGACGTAAAAATGCTGGGATATCTAGGTACCCACTTTCTTTCTCTGCTTTTGGTGCTGTGCTTTGTCCTGCACCAGAAGAAGATGAAACCGTTGACGACGATGCTGATTGCGGTTTTACCTCAACTTTTTCCTGCAAAGGCTGTGCCGCTTTTTCTTCAACTTTGGCCGCTTGTTGCTGAGCCATTTGTTGCGTCTGAACCGTTGGTGCCACTTTTGCCTTACCGCCAGCCACAAGCGTAATATCTGGTTTTTTCTCAGTACCAATACCAGTTGCGACAACGGTCACGCGAATTTCATCCGCCATATCAGGATCTAATGATGTGCCAATAACAACCGTAGCGTTATCAGAAGCGAATGCTTTAACAGTATTACCCACCGTTTCGAATTCATCTAGGCGCATATCCAAACCAGCAGTAATGTTAACAAGCACACCACGAGCACCAGCAAGGTCAATATCTTCCAAAAGAGGGCTAGAAATTGCCATCTCTGCCGCTTCTTCTGCGCGGTCTTCACCTTTTGCCACTCCGCTACCCATCATGGCATGACCCATTTCAGACATCACGGTGCGAACATCAGCAAAGTCGACGTTAATCATACCAGGGCGAGTAATTAGCTCAGCAATACCTTGGACGGCATTTTTAAGTACGTCGTTCGCGCTAGCAAAAGCTTCAAGTAAGGTGATGCCGCGACCTAATACTTTAAGTAGCTTTTCATTTGGAATGGTAATCAGAGAATCAACATGCTTAGATAACTCTTCAATTCCTTGCTCAGCAAAAGCTAAGCGTTTTTTCCCTTCAAAGCTAAAAGGTTTAGTCACAACAGCAACCGTAAGAATACCAAGTTCTTTTGCTACTTCTGCAATAACAGGAGCAGCACCAGTACCGGTACCACCGCCCATACCAGCTGCGATAAATACCATATCGGCACCAGTCAGAACTTCTTTAATTCTTTCTCGGTCTTCAAGAGCTGCATCACGTCCAACTTGCGGATTCGCACCAGCACCCAAACCTTTAGTGATATCACCACCAATTTGAATGACACTGCTTACGCTTGTTTTACGAAGTGCTTGAGCATCGGTATTGACACTGATGAATTCCACGCCTTCGATGGATTCACGCACCATGTGTTCAACAGCGTTGCCGCCACCACCACCAACTCCAACGACTTTAATTACAGCATCGTCAGACATTTCCATCATCGGTTCAAACATGTGTTATCTCCGTTTTTCCTGCAACTCAGGTTAAAACTCTTTTTGTATCCAGTTACGCAAACGACCAATTAGGCCCGACATTGATTGGCGTTTAGGTTCGCTGTATTCAGTGTCATCATTAATTTGACTATCTTTTGCGTAATGAAGTAAACCAACTGCCGTAGAATGATACGGCTCTTTTACGTAATCTGTGAGGCCACTAACCTCTAGAGGTTTGCCTACTCTAACTTGGTTGCGGAAAACACGTTCCGCACATTCTACCAATCCTTCAATTTGTGCAGCACCACCAGTTAAAACCACACCAGCAGCTAAATGATGTTTTATACCATTTTTACGCAAATTATCTTGGACGGTATCGATAGTTTGGTTAACTAACCCCATTAATTCAGTGTAGCGGGGCTCTATCACTTCCGACAAGGTTTGCCTTTGCAAACTTCTTGACGGTCTGCCACCAACACTCGGGACGTTAACCGTATCGTCCTTGCTCACCAGTTCGCTCAGCGCACAGCCATATTTCACTTTAATTTCTTCAGCATCACTGACTGGCGTGCCAAAAGCAAAAGCAATATCACTGGTTACTGCGTTTCCTGCGTATGAAAACACTTCAGTATGTCGCAAGGCTCCACCTGTCCAGATGGCAATATCCATAGTCCCTGCGCCAATATCGACCACGCAAACACCAAGTTCTCGTTCATCTTCAGTGATCACTGCATTACTTGCCGCTAAACCGGAATAAACAAGTTGCTCAACTTTCAAGCCACAACGTTCTACCGCTTTAATAATATTTCTCGCCATATCATTGTGGCAAGAAATAAGATGTACGCTCACTTCCATGCGTACACCAGATAAACCAAGCGGGTTTTTAATCCCCTCTTGGTAATCAATCGTAAATTCTTGAGGAATCACGTGCAATATTCTTTGCTCTTCCCCAATTTTTATAGACTTTGCCGTATGAATCGCTCGATCCATGTCTTCTTGAGAAACTTCTTCATCAGAAATAGTTCCCATGCCTTTTTCAATACGGCTCGCAATATGTTTCCCTGATAAAGATAAAAACACAGTGCTAATTTGGCATTCGGCCATTAATTCAGCTTGATCAACCGCTCTTTGGACAGATTTAACCACCGATTCAAGATCGTTAACTCCGCCTTTATCCATCCCGCGAGATGGGCTCGTTCCAGCGCCAATAATATTAATTTGACCGTCAGGCAGTATTTCACCGACTAAAGCTGATACGGTTGCAGTGCCTATATCAAGACCAACAATAATGTTGTCATCAGCGGTCTTAGTCATCTGTACTCTCTTGTGCTAACGCTTGTTCAGGGAACCAGCCTACAGCGGCTCCCGTATCATACCTGAGGTCGATATAGCTGACTTGGTCAGCTTTTCTACCTAAATTCTTATACAGAGAAACAAAACGAGCGATACGCTCATCTAATGACTCTTTACCTAGCTCTAAACGAATACCATTATCTAAAATGATTTGCCAAGCTCGGCGTTCATTAAGAACCAGTGAAGATATATTTAACCCTAATGATTGAAATTTAGGGTTCGTTTTATTCCATACATCCAAGACTTCTTGGTTACTTCCTTCGGGGCCATAAAGCTTAACTTTATCGCCTTTAAGTTGACCAATATCACCATTGAATACAGTGCCCTGCTCGTCTAATAAGGAATTACCATTCCAGATCGCCGTTACTTGATATTCAGTTAAAAACACCTTAACGGTATCAGGCCATTGCTTGCGGATTGAGGCATGGGCGACCCAAGGGATTGCCTTAACACTCGACTGCAGCACATCAATATCTTGTGACATAAAAGTACCGATATGATCTAACTTAGCAAGAGCACGCTGAACATCTAGTGAAGATACGTATTGCAACTCACCTTGTAAGACAATTTTTGATAGCGGTAATCGCTGGCCATCCCACATCCAACTTAATGTTGAATAGATAAGAGAACCAATCAACAACACCACCACTAGAAAAAAAACACCGCCCAATGCATGTTGTTTCATTAGTGATGAACGGGATACACGCTGGCTTTCATTGAATATACTGATTAGCAAAGCCTGATGTTCCTGTTTTCAAATCGCAATCTCATGCCCTATCTAGTTAGCAATAGAGGTAAAAAGCACTGACTTTAACCTTCGGATTATACTGAGGTAGCTAAAAGTATCAAACATTGAAAGCAAGAAATCAGGACTTGATACCATCTTAGTCAATATTGATACACCAATAAGCTACATAAATTAAAGTTTCTGCATTTTATTGATATTTAGCTCAAGCGTAGCTAACTGTTTAGCTACTTTGCCAACATCGCCAGCCCCTTGAGTCAATACCAAGTCACCATCTTGCAATACATTAGCGAGAACCGATGGCAAAATTTTGCTGTCAGGTACAAAAATTGGATCAATTTTGCCTCGACTACGGATAGTTCGACATAATGATCGACCATCAGCGCCTGCGATTGGTTTTTCACCTGCAGAGTAAACATCCAACATCAGTAACACATCGACCTGCTCAAGGACGTTGGCGAAATCATCGTATAAATCTCGGGTACGACTATAGCGATGCGGTTGGAAGATCATCACTAAGCGCTTATCTTGCCAACCACTGCGCGCAGCCTTAATGGTAACGTCTACTTCCGTTGGGTGATGGCCATAATCATCGACTAACATCGCGCAACCATTACCGGTTTCAAATTCGCCTAAATGATCAAATCGACGACCAGTACCTTCGGTGTTCGCCATGGCGGTTAAAATCACACCATCACTGATATCATCTTCGGTTGCAACCGCAATAGCTGCCGCCGCATTCAAGGCGTTATGTCGACCTGGTATATTAAGGGTGATATCAAGATTGGCCTTGCCTTTACGCATTACCGTAAACTTACCTTGTTGGCCTTTTTGATGATAGCTTTCAATACGCACATCTGCATCTTCAGAAAAACCGTACGTAATAACTTGACGACTAATTCTAGGGATAAGTTCACGAACGACCGGATCATCGATACACACAATAGCCTGGCCATAAAACGGTAAGTTGTGCAGAAAGTCGATAAAGGTTTGCTTCAGTGTCTCGAAATCACCACCATAAGTGTCCATATGGTCAGCTTCAATGTTGGTAACAATGCTCACCATTGGTTGTAAATGCAAAAATGAAGCATCACTCTCATCAGCCTCAGCAATTAAAATACGGCTAGAGCCTAAACGAGCATTGGTACCTGCACTTTTCACCAGCCCACCATTAACAAATGTTGGATCAAGCCCAGCTTCAGAATAAATTTGAGTCACTAATGCTGTGGTCGTGGTTTTGCCATGCGTCCCCGCCACGGCAATACCATGACGAAAACGCATTAGCTCAGCAAGCATTTCTGCTCGACGTACAATCGGAATACGCAATTCTCGAGCGGCTTTAAGCTCCGGATTTTGCTCATTGATCGCTGTTGAAACCACAACAACGCTCGCCTGTTCAATATTACTCGCTTGGTGGCCGAAAAAAATCGTCGCGCCTTTACTCTCTAACCGTTCAGTCACTGGGTTAGACGTCATGTCAGAACCAGTAATTTGATAACCTTCGTTCAGTAGTACTTCAGCAATACCACTCATTCCAGCACCGCCAATACCAACAAAGTGGATACACTTAACACGGCGCATCTCTGGCACCATAGCGCGGATTTGAGCTAAATCTTGAGTATGTTTAATGGTCATGAAAAGGTCTCGTTATTGGGTAAGTGCAATGATGGCGTCTGCGACGACTTTATCAGCATTAAGTTGTGCAGCTGCACGTGCTTGTATCGCCATAACCAATAATTGGTTGCGATCTAACTCGGCAATTTGAGCAGTAAGACCATCAATAGTTAGTTGAGGCTGCTCGATCATTTTTGCTGCACCACAAACCACTAGGTGATCGGCATTGAGTGCTTGTTGTCTATCTTTATGCATGAATGGAATAAAAATAGCGCCAACACCGGCTGCAGATACTTCAGAAACAGTTAATGCCCCAGAACGACAGACTAGCAGATCAGCCCATTCATAGGCACCAGCAACGTCATCAATAAACTCGGTGACATGAGCATTGTTGACTTGCAGTTCACGATAAACTTGTTCAACGGCTTGTTGATTATTCTTGCCGGCTTGGTGACATATTTGATAGCCATCACCAAGCTTAGCCATTACTTCGGGCATTGAGCGATTCAGTATCTGCGCGCCTTGACTACCACCCATCACTAAAATTCGAATCGGCTCATCTCTATTTAAGAAACGTGTTTCAGGGGCAGGAAGGTTTGCAACATCTTCTCTTACTGGGTTACCGACAACTTCGGCATTAACAAATGCACCAGGAAAGGCTTGAAAAACTCGTTTGGCAATTTTAGACAGCCATTGGTTGGTTAAACCAGCAACCGCATTTTGTTCATGTAGTACAACAGGAACCCCCAGTGACCACGCAGCAACACCGCCAGGGCCACTGACATATCCACCCATCCCAAGTACTGCATCAGGTTGCCATTTTTTGATGTAACTACGTGCCTGAAAAATCGCATTGATGATTTGAAAAGGGGCGGTTAGCAAACGCAGTACACCTTGCCCACGCAACCCTTTCACTTTGATAAAATCAATTTCAATACCATGCTTAGGCACGAGATCCGCTTCCATACGATCAGCCGTACCTAACCAGCGAATTTCCCAACCTTGCTGTTGAAGTTGTTTGGCTACAGCCAGTCCGGGGAATACATGCCCTCCCGTTCCACCAGCCATCACCATTAAACGTTTATTGTTTGTCATTGGATTCTTTATCTATAGAGACTAAATTGTGATCTTTAAGTCGACATTCGTGATCGATTCTAAGCAAGATTGCGACGGCAACCGACATAATAATTAAACTTGAACCACCATAACTGATCAAAGGTAGAGTTAATCCTTTAGTGGGTACCATACCTGCAGCAGCACCGACATTGACTAGAGTTTGGAAGGCAAACCAAATGCCGATACCAAAGGCTAAATAGCCACCAAATTGCTGATCATGCTCAAAAGCTTTCTTACCAATAAGCACCGCTTTTAATACCAAACTGAAAATCAGTAATAGCACCAAAACGACGCCAACAAAGCCAAGCTCTTCAGCCAGTACCGCAAAAACGAAGTCAGTGTGTGCTTCTGGTAGATACTCTAGTTTTTGAATGGAGTTACCAAGCCCCTGACCAAACCATTCTCCACGGCCGAATGCCATCAAAGATTGCGTTAGCTGATAACCACTGCCGAATGGGTCTTCCCATGGGTCCAAAAAAGAGGTGACGCGACGAATACGGTAAGGCTCTGCGGCAATCAACCCGATCACCGCCATAACCCCAGCCACCATTAACGCAATGAATTGCGATAATTTGGCACCAGCAATAAACAACATACCGAATAAGGTCACCAACATGACAACAACGGTACCTAAATCTGGCTGGCCAAGTAACAAAGCGGCTAACGTACCAAACACCATGATTGGTTTCATAAATCCACCAAAAAAGGTCTGCCTTACCTCATCGTGTTTACGAACCAAGTACCCAGACATGAAAATAAACAATGATAACTTGGCGACCTCGGCAGGCTGTAGATTGAATAGCCCAAGTGGTATCCAACGAGATGCTCCGTTAACCGATTTACCCGCGATCAACACCACGATAAGCAGCAAAAAAGAGAGACCCAGCAGGACAGAACTGTATTGCATCCAACGTTTCATCGGTATTTGTAACACAACCGAAGAGGTTAAAAGTGCCAATATGAGGAAAATGGCATGCCGAAACATAAAGTGAAAAGGTTGTTCGGTAAGACGTGAACTAATAGGAAAAGACGCGGACGTAACCATCACAAGGCCCGTTAACATTAAGCCTAAAGCAATCCACACCAACTGACGGTCGAACAAAGCTTCAGGAGAACTGCTCCTGAACCAATGGCGAGTCGTCGTGAACATGGTTGAAAAAGCCAAAATGCAAGTCCTTACTTACGCATAACTCTGAGCAAGAGCAGCAAACGTATCGCCTCTTGCCATGAAGTTTTTGAATTGATCAAAGCTTGCGCATGCTGGAGACAGCATCACCATATCACCATGGCATAGCTGAGGTTTAATCGTGGTCACAATATCTTGCATTGAGTCATAAAACTTTGCCGAAGGATGTAGCGGCATAAACTGTTGCCCATCAACCCCAAAGCAACAAAGTTGAACATTTAACGTTTCTAGTATTGGCGCTAATGGTGAAAAATCTGCGCCTTTCCCAACCCCACCCACGAGTAGGTACAGGCATCCAGAGCAGTCCAAGCCTGACAAAGCGGCAAGCGTACTGGCCACATTCGTTGCTTTAGAGTCATTGACCCATTTAACGCCGTGATTATCAGCGACCACTTGACAGCGATGTGTCAACCCATTGTAAGATTTCAACGCTGCGAGTGCATTAGCATAATCGACACCCGCCAAATCAAGCAAAGCCATAACCGTCAGCACGTTGGCTATATTATGGCGGCCAACTAGACTCAGCTCATTACTGGCTAACACAGGCTGCCCATTGGCAATAAGAAACTCTTTATCATCAATAATCTGAGTGCAATAATCAGCGTTTTGACTAACTGAGAAGCGAACGATATTACCCGAGAAATCTTCAGGCTCAGTGGCACTATCATCTCGATTAACTACTGCTGCTTGCGCATGTTTAAAAATGCGTAGTTTCGCATCACGATACGTCTCCATACCATCATAGCGATCCATATGATCTTCAGTCAGGTTCAGAAATGCAGCGGACACTAGCTTGAGGTTGGATGTGGTCTCTAGTTGAAAGCTCGACAGCTCCAGTACATAAAGGTCTGCCTCTTCTTGTAGCAGATCTAAAGCCGGTACTCCAATATTACCGCCAACAGCAACTTTAACTCCAGCCGCTTTGGCCAGTACTCCAGTCAAGTCAGTCACGGTACTCTTACCATTTGAACCTGTGATAGCAATGACCGGTTTATCTACCTGCCAAGCGAAAAGTTCAATATCGCCAATCACAGGAATATTGGCTGCGATGGCTTGCTGGATCTCTGGGGTCGCCAAGGCAATACCTGGGTTTGCAACAATTAAGTCTGCCTCTAGTAACCATGATAGATTCCAACTGCCGTGATGTAGAGCAACCTCAGAAGTTAGTTGATCTTGGCTTGGTGGATTATCTCGAGTATCGATCACTTTAATTGATAATGAACGGTCTAAATGACGCAGATAATTAACGACAGAGAGCCCGGTCATACCGAGCCCTACTACCACAACATTTTTAATACCTTGCCAACGATCCATATTTCCATCCATTTAACGCTGTCGACGAAGAGTTATTAACGCACTTTAAGTGTCGCTAAACCGACTAAAACCAATACGATAGAGATAATCCAAAAACGCACGATCACTCTAGGTTCTGGCCAACCTTTCAGTTCATAGTGATGGTGGATAGGTGCCATACGGAAAATTCGTTGTCCACGTAATTTGTAAGAACCGACCTGCAAAATCACCGATAATGTTTCCATAACAAAAACACCACCCATGATCACTAGCACAAATTCTTGGCGAACTAATACAGCAATAGTTCCAAGTGCACCACCTAAAGCGAGTGAACCCACGTCCCCCATAAATACTTGTGCAGGATAAGTGTTAAACCACAGAAAGCCTAAACCTGCGCCGACAATCGCGGTGCAAACCACCACAAGCTCTGACGTGTAAGGGATATAAGGAATATGTAAATAATTGGCAAAGTTAACATTACCTGTTGCCCAAGCGATAACCCCAAAACCGGCCGCTACCAATACAGTCGGCATAATAGCCAAACCATCTAAGCCATCGGTTAAGTTTACCGCATTACTGGTTCCAACAATCACAAAGTAAGTAAGCACAATGTAGAGCAAACCCAGCTGTGGCATTACGTCTTTAAAAAAGGGAACCACCAGTTGAGTTGCTGCCGTATCACTACCATGAGCATACAAGACAAAAGCAACCACTAAAGCAATCGCTGACTGCCAAAAATACTTCCAACGCGCGATCAAACCATCGGTATTTTTGCGCACTACTTTACGGTAATCATCAACAAAACCAACGGCACCATATCCAAGCAACACCGCCAATACAGCCCAAACATAAGGGTTGGATAGATCAGTCCACAACAGCACGGTAATGACAATGGAGGCGAGGATCATAACACCGCCCATGGTCGGTGTTCCGCGTTTGCTGAAATGGGATTCTGGGCCGTCATTTCGTACGACCTGACCAATTTGCAACAGTTGCAAACGCTTAATTAAGCGAGGTCCCATCCATAACGACAAACTAAGCGCCGTTAAGATACTGACAATGGCCCGAAACGAGAGATATTCGAACAAACGAAAAAATGAGAAGTATGGCTGGAGCATATCCGCAAGCCAAATAATCATGAGTATTTCTCCTTAAGAGCAGCCGCGACTTTCCCCATACCTGCGCTATTTGCGCCTTTTACTAATAAGATATGAGAGTCTTGATCTGATTGTGATAACTGCTGCTCGATATACGCAATCATGTCCGCATGGTTTTCAAAATGTCTACCATGACACACCTCACTGATCACTTTTGTATCGTGACCATAAGTAAGGACATTTTCAAACTGGAATGGGGCAGCATGTTCACCGACTTGACGGTGAAGTGCAAGGCTTTCCTCGCCTAACTCCGCCATATTACCTAAAATTAACCAACGCTTTGCAGAAAAACTGCCAAGTAGATCAATAGCGGCTTTCATCGCTGGTACGCTAGCGTTATAGCTATCATCAATCAGTTTGATATTCTGTGTTAACTGCGATACATCCACCCGCCCTTGCACTTTGGCTAAATGTGCCAAACCATGCTGTATTTCACTTGACGTAGCCCCTAACTCTAAGGCTAAAGCCGCAGCAGAAAGAGCATTCGATACATTGTGTTGGCCCACAATCCCCAACTGAATATCAATATGACCAACGGGCGTAACCATCTCGAAGCAAGCTTCACTATTTTCATTCAGTCGAATATCTTTCGCCCAGAAGTCCGCTAGCTGATTAGCAACCGAAAAGGTTTTTACCTTTTTATCTGCCAATACAGAATGCCAACATTCATTTCCTTGGCTATCCAAATTAACAATGGCTGTCGCCCCCAGAGCAAGACCTTGGTAGATTTCGCCTTTTGCCTGTTTAACACCATCAATTGAACCAAACCCTTCTAAATGGGCAGCGGCTACATTATTCACCACTGCCGCCAGCGGTTTGACTAATGATGTCGTGTAAGCAATCTCGCCAATATGATTAGCGCCTAACTCAATAACGGCATAATCATCGTCTGGCGTTGAGCGTAATAAGGTTAGTGGCACACCAATATCATTGTTGAAATTACCCACAGTGAAAAGAACTCGCCCTTTGGCTGACATAATGCTAGCCACCATCTCTTTGACGGTGGTTTTGCCACAACTGCCCGTAATTGCAACCGTCGGCGTTTTACAACTGTCATGCACCCAAGCTGCAAGTTGGCCTAATGCTAATTTAGTATCGGTAACCAACAATTGAGGAATGGCTACGTTCAACTCACGCTGCACCAATAAAGCACCAGCACCACCATCAACGGCTTGCGTAGCAAAATCGTGAGCATCAAATTTTTCGCCCACTAAAGCGATAAACAACGCACCTTGGTCAATTTTTCTTGTATCGGTAGAAATCGATGAAATCAGCTTATTTTCGCCAATAAGCTGAGCATCCAATACTGAAGTTAACTGTTGTAGGGATACTTCGATCATGCGTCTATCTCCAGTAAAGTTTGTGCTGATTCTCGATCTGAGTAGTGAATGGTTTCATTGGCCATCACTTGATAATCTTCATGTCCTTTACCTGCTAACAGAATGATATCCTGCTGATTAGCATTCGTAAGAGCAAACCTAACCGCAGCATAGCGGCTGTGTTCAACGTGCGCGCGTTGTGGGTCCTTCAACCCAGCCAGCATGTCTTGCACAATTTGTGCAGGATCTTCGCTACGAGGGTTATCGTCGGTCAAAATAACACGGTCAGCACAACGTTCAGCAATTTCCGCCATCATCGGTCGTTTGCCTTTATCTCTGTCACCACCGCAGCCAAAAATGGCCCAAAGTTGGCCTTGGCAATGCACTCGCAATGCACTCAGTGCTTTTTCTAAGGCATCTGGCGTATGAGCGTAATCAACTACTATTTTAGCTTTTTGAGGTGATTGGAATAATTCCATTCGCCCAATGACCGGAGTCAGCAAAGGAGCGGTATCTATCAGTGCTTGCTTGTCAAAACCTAAACTGAGCAAGGTTGCAAAAGCTAGCAGCACATTACAAGCGTTGAATTCACCAATTAATGGCACTAAGAATTGACCTTGCCCATACAAACCATCAAACGCCAACTCAATACCATTGTCGCTATAATGAATATGCGTTGCCCATAATGCTTTATTAACGCAAGGCGCACCATGCAAAGAAACCGCAATAGCGTCGCTAAGTGTTTCAAGCCATTGAGCCCCAACAGGATCATCAGCATTAATAACCGCCAATTGGCATTGATGTTGAGTAAAAAGAGAAAGCTTCGCTTTAGCGTATTCTTCCATCGTGCCATGGTAATCCAAATGATCGCGGCTAAGGTTTGAAAACACGCCGATGGCAAATTTTAGATCTTTTACTCGACCTTGAGCCAAACCATGAGAAGAGACTTCCAACGCGGTGTAATGTGCCCCTTGCTGAGCCAATTGATAAATTTTCGACTGCACTTCAATGGCATTACCCGTGGTATTGGCCGCTGGTTGTAAGTTATCAAGAAAACCATTACCCGTGGTGCCCATTACCGCTGCTTTATTACCGAGCAAATCAATCCACTGCACGATCAATTGAGTAATGGTGGTTTTTCCATTAGTGCCCGTCACACCAATCAAAGTATTGGTTGAATGAGCAAAAAGACGCCCAGCTAATTGTGATAGATGCTGATTTAAATCAGAAAGGTAAAGAACTGGAACGCTATCAACCACCTCGATCGTCGCATGGTGGTGTTGCGCGCAGGCTTGTGCCAGCACAAGATTCGCACCATTACGGATGGCTTTAGTAATAAACTGACGGCCATCACTAGCATGACCAATAATGGCAACAAAGGTATCACCCGAAGCGATTTTGCGACTATCTAACTCTAAGTGAGTCACTGTCAGCGTTGAAATAGAATGACCATTAAGGTAAATCCAAGGTGAAATGAGATCTTGTAAACACATACTCGGCGTCATTGTGCTTCTCTCTTATTATTTTTGGAATCGGTTTTCATCAGGAGCAACATTGAGAATCTGCAACGCTCCCTTCATTATTTCAGCAAATACAGGGCCAGCGACCGAACCACCGTAATATTGATCACCTTGTGGTTCATTAACCATCACCACTAATGACACCCGTGGGTCACTAACAGGCGCAACACCTGCGGTATAGGCGAAATATTCATCGCCATAGCCACCGGAAATGGCTTTACGAGATGTACCCGTTTTGGCTGCAATCCTGTATCCAGGAACGGCTGCTTGTGTCGCGGTTCCACCGGGTTGAGTTACCATTTCCAGCATCGCTAATACTTTTTTAGCATTGTCGTGATCAATCACTTGGTGAGATAAATCTTGCTGGTTATTTTCAATAATGTGGATCGGTTGATATTTGCCATAATTACCTAACGTGGCGTAAGCATGAGCAAGCTGAATTGGCGTAATGGATAAGCCGTAACCAAACGCTAAGGTCGCGATTTCAAATTTTGACCAACGACGACGGTTCGGAAATATGCCGGCTGTTTCCCCCACTAAATTCAGACCAGAGACTTCACCTAACCCGACTGAATTATACATGCCAAGCAGTGCTTCTAACGGCATATCTAAAGCCAGTTTAGTGACACCCACGTTACTCGACTTTTTCAAAATGGTCGCTAAGTTTGCTTTACCCACCTTTGAAGTGTCGCGAACTCGGCTACCACCAATTTGTAAAATACCGTCACCAGTATCGATGATGGTATTTTCATCCGCGGTTCCGTTTTCTAATGCGGCTAATACCACGAACGGTTTGACGGTTGAGCCTGGCTCAAAAGCATCGGTAATGACGCGGTTACGCATCTTAAAGCTTTGCAAATCAGAACGATTATTCGGGTTGTAAGAAGGCGCATTAACCATCGCCAATACCGCCCCTGTTTTCACATCCAATAGAACCGCAGATGCAGAAGTCGCACGATAATCCGCTACCGCCTGTTTCACTGCGCGAAAAGCAATCGCTTGTAAACGTTGATCGATTGTCAATTCAAGTGGTTTACCTTCTTCACGCTCTTCAAGCGAAATATTTTCTACCACGCGACCATAACGGTCTTTACGAATAACTTGCTTGCCCGCTTCGCCGGTTAACCATTTATCATAACTGCGCTCAACGCCTTCTAAGCCATGCCCGTCAATACCGGTTACACCAATTAAATGCGCACTGACTTCACCTGCAGGATAGTAACGACGTGATTCGGCCTTTAAGCCCACTCCTGCCAGCTTTAATTCTCGAATGTATTTCGCCATTGCAGGACTAACTTGACGCTGTAAATAGATAAAACGACGCGACTGATTACTTTCAATTTTTTTCAGTAATTCATCACGCTTAATACCCAACACATCCGCTAGCGCATACCAACGATCACGCTCAACAAGCCCACCAGCTTTAAAAATAGCAACAGGATCTGCCCATACCGCTTCAACTGGTACGCTGACAGCCAATGGCTCACCATTACGGTCAGAAATAATGCCACGCGCTGATTGTAACGTTTTAGCACGCACCGAACGCATATCCCCTTCGCGGATCAAATTATCAGGTTCAATCACTTGAATGAATGCCACTCGGCCAACAAGCAAGGCAAACGCGCAGAAAACAAAAAATAAAATCAGGTAAAATCGCCATTGGATTAAAATGGGAGAGGCTTGTTTTTCTTGACGTGGCGAAGGTTGAGCCTTGGTTTTACTTTTCTTCATTTGAGCGTAATCACCACTTCTTTATCCGAGTCAGGACGCTTCATCTCTAGATCTTGTTTAGCTAGGCTTTGTACTCGACTATGCTCAGCCAAGGCCGTTTCCTCAATGATCAAATTACGCCACTCGCTATCAAGTCGCTCCCTTTCGACCAGAGCCTGATCTTTTTCTGAAATCGCTTGTCTCGAATGATGAGTGATAAAAACCACTCCCATCGCACTGCTAAAAATCAGAGCAAGCAAAATAAGCGGCACTCGACCAACCGTTAATAGGTCAAGTGCAATCAATTTTGCTAGGTTGGGATTCGACTTAGGCATGAATTACAATTTTTCTGCGACTCGAAGTACAGAACTACGTGAGCGTGGGTTGAGTTCGACTTCTTCTTTTGTCGGCATGATGGCTTTACCCACATTTTTCAAGTTTGCAGAACCCAATGCCTGAATTTGCACCTCAGTCAATGGAAGCCCATGCGGCACTTCTGGGCCCTTGCTCTCTTTACGAATAAAACGCTTCACCATGCGATCTTCTAATGAATGGAAACTGATCACCGATAAACGACCTTGAGGAGCTAAAATTTTGGCCGCGCCTTTTAATGCCGTATCGATTTCTTCCAATTCACTATTGATATAGATACGAAAAGCTTGGAATGAACGAGTCGCAGGGTGTTTTTTCTCTTTAAAGCTTTTTGGTGCGGCATCAGAAATTAACTTAGCCAATTGACCAGTTCGTGTCAGCGGCTCTTTTTCTTCATCTTCACGGTACGCAACAATTGCTTTCGCAATACGACGAGCATGTTTATCTTCACCAAACTCACGAATAACCCACGTAATGTCGTCCAAATCAGCTTGTGCAAGCCATTGAGAGACAGGAATACCTGACGTTGGGTCCATACGCATATCTAATGGGCCATCTTTCATGAAGCTAAAACCACGTTCAGCATCATCCAGTTGTGGTGAGGAAACGCCTAAATCAAGCAATACTCCATCAACTTTACCCACTAAATCATAGCGCTCCGCATATTCTGCAATACCAGAAAATGGCCCGTGAATAATGGTAAAGCGCGGATCATTAATTTTACTAGCTTCAGCAATTGCTTGTGGATCACGGTCAATACTGTATAGACGACCGTTTTCACCCAATTTAGAAAGAATAGTACGACTGTGACCACCGCGTCCAAAAGTACCATCAATGTATACACCATCAGGTTTAATGGCGAGACCATCAATGGATTCGTTAAGTAGTACAGAAATATGTTGGAAAGGTTCAGTCATTGTTGTCTCATCAAGCTAAAGCTGGAATATAGCAATCTACTAACAGGTAAATTCTGCTAACGCGTAATTTTACTCACCGCAAGTTATTTACGAAAACGCATGATATCAGTGTACTGATTTCACGCGCTATCGCTACCACTTGCGCTAGGAATCACGTGATATTGCGCTAAGTTTATTGCTTACGAAATAATTTTCGTCAATAAAAAGCAAAAAACCCATCATAACCACAAGTGTTATGATGGGTCTCGAATAGGTGGAGTTGACGTATAAGCCGGGTTCTGTTCCGCTTGCGCGGCAGTAGCCATTCGTCTAGGCCAGCAATCGCTCACTGGCTCAAGCAACCTACCCGCTTCCTTACGCGAGCAACGCAACGTGGAAGCCTATTTGGTCTTGCTCCGGGTGGAGTTTACCTTGCTACGAACTGTTGCCAGACGCACGGTGCGCTCTTACCGCACCCTTTCACCCTTACCTGTTCCCATTCCGAAGAAATAGGGCCATCGGCGGTCTTCTCTCTGCTGCACTTGTCGTAGGCTTGCGCCCCCCAGGCGTTACCTGGCACCCTGCTCTATGGAGCCCGGACTTTCCTCCCCTCCATCAGTCTCCCCAGCACAAGGCTAAGGGACATCAATGAAGCAGCGACTACCCAGTCAACTCCGAGGGCGGATTGTATAGAGAAAGGTATGCAGTGTCTAGGCTGAAACGATTTAAGCCATTAATTTGAGTTTAAGTGTTCAAATATTCATCATCGACGTGTAATAAACGTTATGACTGAAAATTCTCAAGCCCCCATTTATACAGAGCGTTCTTTTTCAAGTTATAAATTTCAGCCGTCAAAGCTGCTGCTTTCTTTAAAGGCAACTCTTTGCTCAAAATGGTTAGCGTTCTTAGTGCCTCATCGGGCAATTCGTCGTTCGCATTTTCTCGGTGACCATGGATAAGTAGCACCATTTCACCACGTTTACGGTTTTCATCTTCGTTGATCCACGGGATCAATTCCCCTAACGGTAACCCTTGGATCGTTTCAAATGTTTTGGTTAGCTCTCGCGCTATCACCACTTCACGCTCTGGGCCTAAAATATCCAACATATCTTGTAAAGATTCCGTGATTCGATGCGGTGATTCATAGAAAATACAAGTGCGCTCTGCTTTCGCTATCTCTAAAAACTTGTCTTTACGGCCTTTACTTTTCGGTGGTAAGAAACCTTCAAAACTAAAGCGGTCAGAAGGCAAACCAGAAGCGCTCAATGCTGTTATTACCGCACATGCACCGGGCAATGGCACAACTCTAACACCTGCTTGACGACATTGATTGACAAGATGGTATCCTGGGTCACTGATAAGTGGCGTTCCCGCATCCGAAACCAATGCGATGGATTGCCCCGATAATAATTTATCGACTAACACTTGTGCTTTTTGTTGTTCGTTGTGATCATGCAGGGCAAAGGTTTTAGTTGGGATATTGAAGTGAGCGAGAAGTCTGCCTGTATGGCGTGTGTCTTCCGCAGCGATAACATCAACACTTGAAAGTACCTCGATGGCACGCTGGGTAATATCGCCCAAATTACCAATTGGCGTAGGAACAATGTAGAGAGTTGGGATCTCTGCTGGCAAGGTTTTGCTATCTGTCATTTGTTTACCATCACTTCAACGATTAATATAGAGACAATTTTACACGGAATAACGAAAGAACTCATGGCTATGAAGAACCATCCGAGACTCAGTGTACCACGCTTACTCACTCCCGTTGCATTAGCAATGGCTTTGGCGGCTTGTTCGTCTAATCCTTCAGCACCGACTTCTGTGGATATCACTCAAGATCCAATGCAGTCAGTGCAAAGCTACTTGATGCAAGCTGATAGCAGCCAAGGTTCACTGCAAAATGATTTGTTGATCATGGCACTTAAAGCCACCATCAACGAAAATAATAATGAGCAGGCTCAACTTTTAATTAAGCGTATATCAAAGCAGTCGTTGTCCGAAGCGCAGCAAGCAGAATGGCAATTAGCACGAGCACAACTATTCATTAATGATGAACAATTAGAGCAAGCTCTGTCACAACTTAATTTCCAAGCATGGTGGAAACTAACACCAGAGACCTGGGCACAATATCACCAAACACGTGCCGATATTTTTACCGCCCTTGGTCGTCCTTTTGATTCCAGCCGCGAACTGGTCGCTCTCGCAGACTATGTTGATAATGCTCAGCAAGAAGCGATAGCCGATCAGATCTGGCTTAATCTCAATCATTACAACACCAATACCATCACAACACTCACCACCGATGTGAGTGAAAATATCCTAGATGGTTGGTTGCAACTTGCTGTGTATATGAAAACATTGAACGGCAATATTCCGCAATTAAAGAACACGTTAGAACAATGGTTGGCAGAAAATAGTACGCATCCAGCAGTAATTTACACTCCTAAGGCCATTCAAGATATTTTGTCTTTAGAGATCATAAAACCAACCAACACCGCATTATTACTGCCGCTATCGGGTAAGTTTGCTAAGCAAGCACAACTAATCCGAGATGGCTTTATTATGGCGATGATGAATGACAAAGATCGTGATACCAACGCCACATTAACTGTGATTGATACCCATGCTGAAGATGCGGCAGATGTTGATGCTCAACTGATTGAAAAGAATATCGACTTTGTCGTAGGGCCATTGATCAAAGCCAATATCGAAAATCTGCATAAGTTGCAGCAAGCACGTTTAGCATCCATTCCAACACTCGCATTGAATATACCGGATCAAGTGGAAGAAGGCGTAAATACATGTTATCTAGCTCTATCACCAGAACAAGAAGTGGAACAAGCCGCTAAATACCTCTTTAGCCAAGGCTATCAATACCCACTTATTCTGGCGCCTCAAGGTAATTATGGGCAACGCGTAGTCGAGGCATTCAATAGCGAGTGGCGCAAATACAGTAAAAATAAAGTAGCGGTCAATCTATTTGGTGATAAGCGACAACTGCAACGTAATATCAATACCGTTTTTGGGTTGCAAGATAGCCAACAAAACATTGCACAAATGGATGCGCTGGTGGGAATTGACCTAGAAAGTCAACCTCGTAGCCGTCGTGACATTGATTCTGTGTATATCGTTGCTAACAGTGCTGAACTTACTTTAATCAAGCCGTTTATCGAAGTGGCAATTAACCCAGATGCAACGCCACCGAAGTTATTTTCTAATTCCCGTAGTAACAGTGGCAACAAACAATATGAAGATCTAAGTGGTGTCACTTACAGTGACATTCCATTACTGATCCATCCAAATCCTCAGCTAGATAGCCAAATGGATCAATTGTGGCCAAAAAGTTCTAACACCGAGCGACGCCTACAGGCGCTAGGAATGGACGCTTATCAATTAATGGTAGAATTACCGCAAATGAAAGTGGTCGAAGGATATAGCATTCAAGGAAAGACCGGCACACTGAGCATTAATGACCAATGCATTGTGCAAAGAGAAATCAGTTGGGCTGAGCGTAGTGCTCTTTAGCCGTCGAGCATTAGGCCAACACTATGAAACCACAGCAAAGCAATATTTGCAGCGCTGTGGTTTGAGCTTTATAGAACAAAACTTCACGACCAAAACGGGTGAAATTGACCTTATTATGCGCGAAAAAAAGACGATCATATTCGTAGAAGTGAAGTATCGAAAGAACCAGAACCACGGACATGCCGCTGAAATGGTGACCGCAGCAAAAATGACCAAGTTAGTAAAAACAGCAAACTTATGGTTGCTCAAACATGGGCTCTCGCCTTATGACACAGATTTTCGGTTCGATGTGATAGCGATTCATCATAATGATCAGCATATCGAGTGGATTAAAAACGCAATTACTCAAGGATAATCGATGCTAGACAGCATTAAAGATAGTTTTACAGAAAGCATTCAAATTCAAATTGCGGCAGCGGAAGCACTACCGGATGCCATTACCCATGCAGCGCAAGCAATGGTGGCGACACTGCTCAATGGTCATAAAATTTTATGCTGTGGTAACGGAGGCTCTTCTGCAAACGCGCAACTTTTTGCTTCGTGTTTACTCAACCGTTTTGAAACCGAACGTCCAAGTTTACCCGCTATCGCTTTAACGACTGACAATACTACGCTGACCGCTATCGCTAATGACTACCATTACCAAGAAATATTTTCTAAACAGGTTCGCGCATTTGGACAACCTGGTGATATTTTGTTGGCAATATCCACCAGCGGTAACAGCAAAAACATCATCAAGGCGATGGAAGCCGCCGTTACACGAGACATGACTATCATTGCACTAACTGGTAAGGATGGTGGTGAAATGGCAGGACTATTAGGCGAAAATGATGTCGAAATTCGTATTCCATCGCAACGCACAGCTCGCATTCACGAAGTTCATATGGTCACTCTACACTGTTTGTGTGATTTAATTGATCAAGTGCTCTTCCCTGCTCATGAGGAATAGACAATGAAAACATTAAAATTTTCACTCATACTACTACTGAGCTTTGCTGTATCTGGTTGTGCTGGCGTTATTATTGTTGGCGCAGCAACAACAGCAAATATAGTAACCGACCCACGTACCACTCAAGAAATTTGGAATGATAACAATATCGAATTTGAAGTCGCAGGCATTGCCAATAAAGCGCCATTCAAGGGAAAAACTCGCATCACTGCAAGCTCGTATCAAGGTACGGTTATATTGATGGGGCAATCAGAAACATCTGAGTTACTGAGTGATTTTGAGCAGAAAGCGCGTGAAACAAAAGGCGTCAAAGTCATTCACAACCAAGTCCGGATAAAAGCACCTTTATCGCTTGGGGAAATCAGTAACGATAGTTGGATTACCACCAAAGTAAAATCTTCCTTATTGGCAAATTCTGAATTGAACACCATCAAAATTAAAGTAATCACAGAAAATAGAGAAGTATTTTTGCTCGGTTACGTATCGGCAGAACACGCTGAGCTTGCCACAGACATTGCCCGAAATATCTCTGGGGTAAAACAAGTGGTAAAGGCTTTTCAATACAGCGAATAACCCGCCTTTAAAGCAAATATTAGGATGAAAAAAAGCAGCGAAAATCGCTGCTTTTTTGTATTGATAACCTAGAAATTAGCTTACTTAACAACACGAAGACTAGGCTTGCCTCTTGGACGAGAAGCTTCTTCGGTTGTCATTGATTCACCTGAATCAGGAATAACGTCAAACGTTAATTCTTCATCTTCAGAAACCTCTGACATACCAGACTCAATCGCATTTATGTACGCATCTTCTGGTTCAAACATGGTCCCTGCTCCGTTTTCACGAGCATAAATTGCTTGTACCGCATATAAAGGAACAATTACCGAATGTGGTCGTCCACCGAAGCGAGCATTAAAGGTAATCGCATCATTACCCAGCTCAAGATTACCAATCGCTCTTGGTGCTAGATTTAGGATTATTTGTCCGTCTTGTACAAATTCCATAGGAACACGTACACCATCAAGGGTTGCATCAACAACCACATGAGGAGTCAGCTCATTTTCTAGCAACCAATCATAGAATGCGCGTAGCATATACGGTCGGCGAGGGGTCATTTGGGCGATATCCATCAAACTACCTTAACGAACCAAACGCATCTCACGTTCAGCTTCCGTCAAAGAAGCCAAGAATGAATCACGTTCAAATACACGATTCATGTAAATTTTCAGCTCTTTAGAACCAGGACCGATTAACTCAATACCTAATTCAGGTAAACGCCACAATAAAGGTGCAAGATAACAGTCAATTAAGCTGAACTCTTCGCTCATAAAGTACTCATATTCAGCAAATACAGGACCAAGAGTTAGTAGATCATTGCGCAACTTATTACGTGCAGCTTCTGACTCTTCAGCATTGCCTTTAACTACTTTCTCAGCAAGTGAGTACCAGTTTCTCTCGATACGGTAGATCATCAAACGGCTATTACCACGAGCAACCGGGTAAACAGGCATCAATGGTGGATGAGGAAAACGCTCATCTAAATATTCCATGATGATCTTTGAGTCGTAAAGCGCGAGCTCACGATCAACAAGAGTTGGTACTGTCTTATATGGGTTTAGCTCGATAAGCTCAGCAGGTAAATTAGCTTCATCCACTAATTCAACCTCAACACTGACACCTTTTTCCGCTAGAACAATACGAACCTGATGACTATACATATCAGATGCACTCGAAAATAGCGTCATCACAGAACGTTTATTGGCAGCTACAGCCATGGAGCCCTCCAGCACACTTACAGAAATAAAAACAATGGAGGCTAAGCCTCCATTGATGATTCAATAAAAATCAGAAATTAGCGCCGCATAATAGCACAATTAGTGCACATCGCGCCAATATTCTTTCTTAAGCATTACAACGACAATGGTAAATAGAACTAAGAATGCCATTACCCACCAACCAAGTGATTGACGCTCTAACTTAACGGGCTCCGCTGAATAGTCCAAGAAATTAACCAGATCACGAACCGCCTGATCATACTCGCTTTGGCTCAGTTCACCTGTACCATCAGACTGAGTCCCGACAACCACTTCAACTTCTTCACCATCAACTTGGTGCGTCCCGTAGACTGGCTGAGGAATGCCTTGCAGTTCTTCAAGCACATGTGGCATACCCACGCTTGGGAACACAATATTGTTCACACCAAATGGACGGCTAGGATCAGCATAGAAAGAACGAAGATAAGTGTATAACCAATCTGTTCCACGAACTCGAGCAACCAAGGTCAAATCAGGTGGTGCAGCACCAAACCATTTTGCCGCAGATTTGTCAGGTATCGCATTCTCCATCAGTTGGCCAATTTTCGCATTCGGATCAAAGATTAAACTTTCCTTCATCAGATCCGCTGGAATACCAAAATCTGTTGCCACTCGCTCATAACGCTGGTATTGCGTCGAGTGACAACCAAAGCAGTAATTCATAAACAGCTTGGCACCATTTTGCAGCGATGCTTGGTCGGTTAAGTCATTATTTGCTTTATCAAGATGTACGTTAGCTCCTGCAGCCAAAGCTAGAGATGGCAGCATTGCAAACAAAATTACAATCCACTTTTTCATTTAAATGTCACCCTCTCTGGTAATGGTTTCGTTGCTTCATTTTTACTGTAGAAGAACAACAGAACGAAGAACATGAAGTAACCAACGCTGAATATACGTGCAAGCAATGTATAAGTTGTTGTCGCAGGCAACGCACCTAAAACACCTAACGCAATAAAGCAGATAGTGAACTGAATAATGTTGATTAAGTGGATCTTACTACGGTAGCGGTAAGAGCGAACTTTACAACGGTCAAGCCAAGGCAATAGGAAAAGCACAACAATAGAAGCGCCCATGGCAACCACACCAATTAGCTTATCTGGTACTGCACGCAAAATGGCATAGAACGGGGTGAAGTACCATACAGGGGCAATATGTGCCGGTGTTTTTAGCGGGTTAGCAGCCTCAAAGTTTGGCGGCTCAAGGAAATAGCCACCCATTTCTGGGTTAAAGAACAGCACATAGCAGAAAAGGAATAAGAAGCCTGCTACACCAATAAGATCTTTCACCGTGCCGTAAGGATGGAAAGGTACTGAGTCAATGATGTCGTATTTCTTCGTATAGTATTCATGGAATTTAAATTGTGTTTGGTAACCATCGCCCATTTTGCCTTTTGGCAACTTGGTTTCAATACCATCAGGGTTATTTGACCCCACCTCATGAAGAGCAAGAATATGCAAGACAATCAATAGTAGTAGCACGATAGGCAACGCAATAACGTGTAATGCGAAGAAACGGTTCAGCGTTGCACCAGAGATAACATAGTCACCACGGATCCACAATGTTAGGTCATCACCAATAACAGGGATGGCACCAAACAAAGAAATGATAACCTGAGCCCCCCAATACGACATTTGACCCCATGGCAGTAGATACCCCATGAAAGCTTCAGCCATCAGTACAAGGAAAATCAGCATGCCAAAGATCCACAATAATTCACGAGGCTTTTGGTAAGAACCATAAATTAAGCCACGGAACATGTGCAGATAAACCACCACGAAGAATGCAGAAGCACCAGTAGAGTGCATATAACGCAATAACCAACCGTATTCGACATCACGCATGATGTATTCAACAGAAGCAAAAGCACCTTCACCCGATGGCACATAGTTCATGGTCAACCAAACACCAGTAACCAACTGGTTAACTAGCACCAACATAGCTAATGAACCAAACAAATACCAAAAATTGAAGTTTTTCGGCATTGGGTATTCAGAAAGGTGTTTTTTATACGCGTTCATTGCAGGTAAACGCTTTTCTACCCAATCAAGTAAGACTTGCATTATTAGGCCTCCCCTGTTTCGTCAATACCAATGACAATGCGAGTATCGCTGAGGTACATATATTTAGGGATAACGAGGTTTAATGGCGCTGGAACACCTTGAAAAACCCGGCCAGCCATATCAAATTTAGAACCATGACAAGGACAGAAGAAACCTGATTTCACGCCTTGAACTTGTTCACTAAAAGAGTCAGGTAAATAGCTTGGTGAACAACCAAGGTGGGTACAAATACCAACAGCAACAAAATACTCAGGCTTTATTGAGCGGTAAGCATTTTGAGCATAATCTGGTTGTTGTTGCTCTCCCGATTGAGGATCTCGAAGTTGATTTTCAATCTCTTTCAACCCATCAACAACAGATTGAGATCGACGAACAACCCATACCGGCTTGCCACGCCACTCGACACGGACCATTTGTCCTTCTTCAAGCTTTCCGATTTCAACTTCAACAGGGGCACCCGCGGCTTTTGCTCTTGCACTTGGGTTCCAAGATTTAATAAAAGGAACGGCGACAGCAGCTGCACCTAAACCACCAACAACAGCTGTTGTTGCGGTTAAGAAACGTCTGCGGCCGTTATTTAAAGGCGCATTGCTCATCCAAACATTCTCCCATTTGCTCCTTGTGGATTATTGTTATTCCGCTTATAAGAGCATGGCTAACAAAATACGAATCTAGTTGTATTTATTTGATGGCAAATGATAAATAAAACCCTACTTTTTGACAAGATAAAGCTACTTTTTTGTAACATTCGTGAGATAAATCGCACGTGACGTCACAAAAGGGGCATTAAAGATTAATAACTAAATGATGTGATTAGAGAAGTGAGCTTTTGTTTACGCTAAAAAACAAAAAAGCTCGGTATAAATACCGAGCTTTTTGAATCGCAATTCCCAGTAAAACTGGAAGCGTATATCTTCTGATATAAAAGATTAACGCTTAGAGAATTGTGGTTTACGACGTGCTTTACGTAGACCAACTTTCTTACGTTCAACGCAACGAGCGTCGCGAGTAACGTAGCCAGCTGCACGTAGAACAGGACGTAGTGATTCATCGTATTCCATTAGAGCGCGAGTGATACCGTGACGGATAGCACCTGCTTGACCAGAAATACCACCACCTTTAACAGTAATGTATAGATCTAGTTTCTCTGTTAGTTCAACTAGCTCAAGAGGTTGTTTAACAACCATACGAGAAGTTGGACGACCAAAGTAAACATCAAGGCTACGCTTGTTGATTACGATGTTGCCGCTGCCTGGTTTAATAAAAACGCGTGCAGCTGAGCTTTTGCGACGGCCAGTGCCGTAGTATTGATTCTCTGCCATTTTCGAAATCCCCAATTAGATGTCTAGTACTTTTGGTTGTTGAGCAGCATGGTTGTGCTCAGCGCCAGCGTAAACTTTCAGCTTACGGTACATAGCACGGCCTAGAGGACCACGTGGTAGCATACCTTTAACCGCTAGCTCAATCGCCATTTCAGGCTTACGAACAATCAACTTATCAAAAGTGATTGATTTTAAGCCGCCTGGAAATTCAGTGTGACGGTAGTAAGTTTTAGCTGCTGCTTTGTTACCAGTTACAGTAACTTTCTCAGCGTTAACAACGATGATGTAATCACCTGTGTCTACGTGAGGAGTGTATTCAGCTTTATGTTTGCCACGTAGGCGAGATGCAATTTCACTTGCTAGACGGCCAAGGGTTTTACCCTCTGCGTCTACGATATACCAGTCGCGTTTTACAGTTTCTGGTTTAGCAACGAAAGTTTTCATGCTAATAATAACCCGTTAAATAAAATTTACACTAAAAGGAGCATATTGCTCCCACTGTCTAAGAGTCCAGTCATCACCCCTTCGAGCGCTTGGTGCTCTCGGTCTTATGTTTCAAAGAAACTGACCTGCAGTAACGGTGGGTCGCAGGATTATAGAGAAGTCAGTTGAAAAAATCACCCCTTTTTGAACAAAATCACGATTTTTATTTCAACTTAAGTGTAAGTGCAAAATCCGCTACGCAAGGTGCGGTTTAGCTAAATACTCATGGCTTTGCATTTCAATAAGACGTGATTGACAACGTTTAAACTCAAATTCTAGTAATCCACCAAGATAAAGGTTTTTTAAGTCAACCTCTGCGGAAATAATCAACTTCACTTGACGCTCATAAAATTCATCAACCAAGGCAATAAATCGTCTTGTAGCATCATCAATGGTGCTATCCATCTGTTTTACATTCGCTAAAAGCACAGTGTGATAAATTTTCGATAGTTCTATATAGTCATTTTGACTGCGAGCACTTTGACAAAGTTGCTCAAAAGTGGCGTGAAGTACGCCATCACTCGCTTTAACTACGGATAAAACACGGTGGTTTATTTCGATTTGATTAATAACAGCCTTCCCCTCACCAGTCAGCTGTGAATAGTAAGTCTGCAAATTGTTATCCGCTTTAGCATCTAAAGGGAAATGGTAGATCTCAGCTTGTTTTAAAGTCCTCAAGCGATAATCGATACCACTATCTACATTAAGCACTAGACAGTTGGATTCAATTAAATGAATCGCAGGTAAAAAGCGAGCTCGCTGTAATCCATTACGATATAAATCATGCGGAGGAATATTGGACGTGGCGACCAAAACCATCCCTCTTTTAAATAAAGCCTGGAAAAGTGTGCCGAGTATCATTGCGTCGGTGATATCAGAAACAAAAAACTCATCAAAACAGATAATTTCAACTTCAGACTTAAATTTGTCAGCCACTTTATCAAGAGGTTCTTCAACACCGTCTAACAGTTTTAGTTCATCATGAACACGGTGCATGAAACGGTGAAAGTGAACACGCATTTTCTTAGGAGTTGGCAATGACTCAAAAAACGTATCCATCAGATAAGTTTTACCCCTTCCAACACCGCCCCAAAAATACAAACCTTTTGGCGGTATGACTTGAGGTGCTTTACGACCTAACAACTTTTGAAATGCTGAAAATGTCACCACTGGTTGGTTAAGATAATCTTGTAACTGGTGATACAGTAAATCTAAAGCATCGACGGCTTGCGCTTGCGCGTCATCGTGCTGAAAACCAAACTTTTCTATATCTTGTCTGTATTTCTGTTTAGGTGTCATAACCGCCTACTGCATCGAATGAAATTGGTACTGATATTTGGCGTATTTCGCTTTATCGACTAGAAGAGTCATAGTAACATGTCCAAACGACATGTGTAACCAACAGGTAAAAAACATGTTAAATAACAACAATAAGGAGCTGTTATGCCTTGGATATATGCCGTTGTAGGCTTACTGGTAGGGGCGGTGCTAGGAGTGATTATTTCTCGACTCACTACGCCTCAGTATAAGAATCAAAAGTCTCTACAAAAAGAATTAGATAACGCGAAATTTAACCTAGAGCAACAAAAGCAAGAGCTGTCTGATCATTTTGCGCAAACTGCAGAAATGTTAGACACGTTAGGCAAGGATTACACAAAACTGTATCAGCATATGGCGAAAACCTCTGCCGATCTTTTACCCAACATGCCAGAACAAGATAATCCGTTTATCAAAAAAATTGCCCAACATCATGAGTCAGACAAAGTTGATAGCTGTATTTTAGAGCAAGCACCTAAAGATTACGCCAATGGCGCAACGGGGCTTTTTAACACCCCTGAAAAAGAAGTTATTCGATCTGCAGACGTCGTTAAGGTGAATGCTTCTTAATTGTCTATCATGAACTTTATAAAGGTTTTTGAGTCATAATCCTCACGAAGAGTGTTGAAGTTTAATATTTAGTACAAATATTAAACTTCGAAGGCATTAATCCAAAGGAGCTCATGATGAAAAAACCTTTACTCGTCCTAACAGCACTGTCTTTAAGTTTAAGTTCAATCATCACCCCACTGCCAGCTGTTGCTGCACTTCCCTTTTCCGTAGATGGCGAGCAACTCCCTAGCTTGGCACCAATGCTAGAACGTGTGACCCCCGCCGTGGTCAGTATTTCTGTTGAAGGAACGCAGGTATCTCAGCAGCGAATTCCAGAACAGTTCAAATTTTTCTTTGGCCCTGATTTTCCAATCGATCAACTTCAAGAACGACCGTTTAGAGGGTTAGGTTCTGGCGTGGTCACCGATGCCGATAAAGGCTATGTCGTCACTAACTATCACGTAATTAATGGGGCCGATAAAATATTAGTCACTCTTCATGATGGTCGAGAATACGATGCAGAACTGGTTGGTGGCGACAAAATGTCCGATATCGCTTTGCTTAAATTAGAAAAAGCGAAAAACTTAACGCAAATTAAAATTGCAGATTCCGATCAATTACGTGTTGGAGATTTCACTGTCGCTATCGGTAATCCATTTGGTCTAGGACAAACCGTTACCTCCGGTATTGTGTCGGCACTTGGCCGTAGTGGTTTGAATATTGAAAATTTTGAAAACTTTATCCAAACCGACGCAGCAATTAACAGCGGTAATTCCGGTGGCGCTCTGGTCAACCTCAATGGTGAATTGATTGGTATCAATACTGCTATTTTAGGGCCTAATGGCGGCAACGTGGGGATCGGCTTTGCTATCCCATCAAATATGATGAAAAACCTCACAGAACAAATTCTAGAATTTGGTGAAGTAAAACGTGGCATGCTTGGTGTCCAAGGTGGAGAAATTACCTCTGAACTTGCTGATGCTTTAGGTTATGAGTCAAGCAAAGGAGCGTTTGTCAGTCAGGTGATTGAAGGTAGCGCCGCAGACAACGCAGGGCTAAAAGCAGGTGATGTCATTGCTACCCTTAATGGAAAGAAAATTGACACATTCAGTGAATTAAGAGCAAAAGTGGCAACCTTAGGCGCTGGTAAAGAAATCACTTTAGGCGTGATGCGCGACGGTAAATCTGAGACATTTAAAGTCACATTGGGTGAAAACAACACCAAAACCAAAGCTGAACAACTACATGAAGGCTTAACTGGGGCGGAGTTAACCAATACAACAGACAGTGATCCCATCGCTGGAGTGAAAGTCACCAATATAGAAAAAGGATCGGCCGCAGAAGCCTATCAATTACAGAAAGGTGACATCATTATTGGCGTCAATCGTAAGCGAGTAAAAAACCTAGCAGACTTGCGAGCTCTGTTAGAGAAGAAATCAAGTGTGCTTGCACTGAATATCCAACGTGGAGATAGAACAATTTATTTGGTTGTTCGTTAACACATATCATTAGGTACATTTGTTCAGTGGGGCAGCATATTTAATGCTGCCCTTTCCTTATTTAAGCAGGTAGTGCTATTCTTCCCCTTTCAGACTCAGAAAAATATCCTGAGTAAATCATAAGTTTTATTTGGGGAAAGTATGCTTAGTTTTCTAGCCCGTTCCGTTGGAATTGGATTAATTACCGGAGTGATTCTATTACTGGCTATTCCTTCCCTACGCTCAAATGTTCTAACCACACCGAATAATGCCGAACCTGCCGATATCGGTTCACTGCAACTATCCTTCAATCAAGCTGTTCGTCGTGCAGCACCGGCCGTGGTCAATATCTACAATCAGAAATATACAGAAAATGGCTCGAAAAAATTATCAATTCAAGGCTTAGGCTCTGGTGTTATTGTTAGCGAGAAAGGTTATATCATCACCAATTATCACGTGGTGGCGCAGGCCGATCAAATTGTCGCTGCGCTGCAAGACGGTCGAATTGCAGCTGCGCAGTTAGTCGGTAAAGATCGTCGAACAGATATTGCCATTTTACGAATTGAAGGAACAAACTTACCTGTAATTCCGCTTAACTCAAACTATTCAGCTAAGGTTGGTGATATCGTTTTAGCCATCGGTAACCCTTATAACCTAGGGCAAACCACCACTTTTGGCATCATTTCAGCGACTGGACGCTCTTCTATCAGTGCCGATGGTCGACAAGCCTTCATTCAAACGGATGCGGCAATTAATGAAGGGAACTCTGGCGGGGCATTAGTTAATACGCAAGGTGAATTGGTAGGGATTAATACAGCATCGTTCCAACAGGCAACAAATATGGAAACCTATGGGATCTCCTTCGCCATTCCATACAAACTTGCTAATACCATCATGGAAAAAATCATCGCTGATGGACGTGTTATCCGCGGTTATATCGGTGTTGATGGACAAGACATTACACCAGTCACTTCGCGACTGCTTGGCAGTGAACATATTGGCGGCATTGTCGTACTAGGCATAGATCCTAATGGCCCAGCGGCGGAAGCTGGATTTGCAAAGCGTGATATTATTCTAAAAATTGATGGTAAGAAAATTAATGGCCAGCAAAATGTTATGGATATCGTAACCGATCTGCGACCAGGCAGAACCGTAGAAATATTAATTCTTCGCAAGGGTGAGGAAGTCATCTTGCCAGTGACCATTGCCGAAGATTTACGCGAATAAATTTGACAGTCAAAAACAATCACCACCCAAGGCGGTGGTTTAAAGATACAAGCAAAAAAGCCCCGATATTCGGGGCTTTTTGTTGGTTTAATTACTCTTCTTCAGCTAAGGATGTCGCAGGTTCTGCTTCAATTTCAATACTGGTGACGCGCTGTAAACCTCGTGGTAATAAACCACCTCTGCGTCCTCGTTCACCACGGAAGTTATCTAAATCACTCGCTTTCAATCCAAGCTTACGTTTGCCCGCATAAAGTGTAATGGAAACACCTTGTGGTAAAGACATTAAGTGAGAAACAAACTCTTCACGATCTTTCGACTTCGCCGCAGGAATATTGATGATCTTATTCCCTTTACCTTTGCTTAACTGAGGTAAATCTTTGATAGGGAAAAGGAGCATTCGCCCTTGGTTAGTAATCGCTAGAATCTCATCCGCATCAAGGTTACCAATCGCTTGTGGTGGCATGATTTCTGAATTTTCAGGCAAGTTGACCAAAGCTTTACCGCTGCGGTTCTTCGACAGTAATTCACTACCTTTGCATACAAACCCATAACCAGCATCAGAGCCGACTAGCCACAACTGGTCATCTTCACCCATCACAACTTGGCGAATTGACGATCCCTCGGTGATATTTAAGCGCCCAGTAATCGGTTCACCTTGGCTACGTGCAGATGGTAAAGAATGTGACTCCAACGAATAACTTCGCCCATCACTACCTAAGAACACCGCCTGCTGGTTACTCTTACCACAAGCATGAGCAAGGTATTGATCACCCGATTTATAGTTTAAACCTTGGCAATCGACATCATGCCCTTTGGCGTGACGCACCCAGCCTTTTTCTGAAAGCACAACAGTAATCGCTTCACTTGGTACCAGATCACGCTCTGTTAATGCTTTAGCTTCAGCACGCTCAACTAATGGAGAACGACGATCATCACCGTACTTATCAGCATCGGCTTTAATCTCTTTTTTCAATAACGTATTCAGACGACGTTCTGAGCCTAATAGTTGCTCTAGTTTTTCACGCTCTTTTTCGAGCTCGTCTTGCTCAGCTCGAATTTTGAACTCTTCCAACTTAGCAAGATTGCGCAGTTTAATATCCAGAATCGCATCAGCTTGAATTTCTGAAATATTAAAACGACTCATTAAAACAGGTCGTGGGTCATCTTCGGTTCGAATAATTTCGATGACTTCATCGATATTCAAATACGCCGCTAACAAACCTTCTAAAATGTGCAAGCGAGCCATCACTTTATCAAGACGATATTGCAAACGACGACGTACCGTTGTGCGACGAAATTCAATCCATTCCGACAGAACTTGTACTAAGCCTTTCACTTGCGGACGGTTGTCTAAGCCGATCATATTCAAGTTAACGCGAAAGCTTTTCTCTAAATCTGTCGATGCGAATAGATGACTCATTAATAAATCACAATCGACACGATTTGAACGTGGCACAATTACGATACGGGTCGGATTTTCATGATCCGATTCGTCACGTAAATCTTCAACCATCGGCAGCTTTTTCGCACGCATTTGATTGGCAATTTGCTCTAGTAACTTAGCGCCAGATACTTGATGAGGGAGCGCTGTAATGACGATATCAGCACCTTCTTTGTGCCAAACCGCACGCATTTTCACACTACCGCGACCAGAGCGATAAATTTTCTCGAGATCGCCCTTCGGTGAAATGATTTCAGCTTCGGTTGGATAATCTGGACCTTGAACATACTGCATCACATCAGGCAGATCAGCGCTGGGGTGATCAATTAAGTGAATAGTGGCCTCGGCAATTTCACGCACGTTATGTGGCGGAATATCCGTTGCCATACCGACTGCAATACCAGTTACCCCATTGAGCAGAATATGAGGCAGGCGTGCTGGTAGCATTTTGGGCTCTTTCATAGTGCCATCAAAGTTAGGCTGCCAATCCACATTACCTTGACCAAGCTCTCCGAGTAATACCTCAGCAAACTTAGACAATTTCGCTTCGGTATAACGCATTGCCGCGAATGATTTCGGGTCATCTGGAGCCCCCCAGTTCCCTTGACCGTCCACTAATGGGTAACGATAAGAGAAAGGTTGCGCCATCAGTACCATAGCTTCATAACATGCAGAGTCGCCATGTGGGTGGTATTTACCCAACACGTCACCAACAGTACGGGCTGATTTCTTATATTTTGCCGCAGCAGAGAGACCAAGCTCTGACATGGCATAAATAATACGTCGTTGAACCGGTTTTAAACCATCACCAATATACGGTAATGCACGGTCCATAATGACGTACATCGAATAGTTAAGATAAGCGTCTTCGGTAAACTTGCGCAGCGGCAGTTGTTCAACGCCATCATAGGTTATTTCTGTTGACATCTATTACACCTCAGCCATATCACCATAACGTTGCAACCACGCACGGCGATCATCCGCTCGCTTCTTACCCAGCAACATATCCATCATTTCATCAGTTGCGACAGCATCATCAATCGTCAATTGAACCAAACGACGCGTATTCGGATCCATTGTCGTTTCGCGTAGCTGAAGCGGGTTCATCTCACCCAGACCTTTGAATCGTTGCACGTTGATTTTTGCTTTTTTCTTACTTAGACGCTCTAAAATGCCATCTTTTTCAGCATCATCTAAGGCATAAAACACTTCTTTACCACAGTCGATACGATACAAAGGTGGCATAGCCACAAAGATATGCCCCGCTTGTACAAGTGCTTTAAAATGCTTGGTGAATAAGGCGCACAATAATGTCGCGATGTGTAGTCCATCAGAATCCGCATCGGCAAGAATACACACTTTGCCGTAACGTAAACCATCTAGGTCATCGTTATCTGGGTCAATTCCTAACGCCACGGATATGTCGTGAACTTCTTGGGAAGCAAGAACTTGATCAGCAGAGACTTCCCATGTGTTCAATATTTTACCGCGCAACGGCATCACTGCTTGGAATTCACGGTCACGAGCTTGCTTGGCAGAACCTCCTGCCGAGTCTCCTTCGACGAAGAATATTTCGGTGCGGCTAAGATCTTGTACTGAACAATCGGTCAATTTACCAGGCAAAGCAGGCCCTGACGCTATTTTCTTACGTACCACTTTCTTACTGGCGCGCATGCGGCGATGAGCATTTGCAATACAGACTTCAGCCAATTGCTCGGCCAATTGAGGTTTTTCATTTAACCATAAGCTGAAAGAATCTTTAAGCACGCCAGAAACAAATGCAGCGGTTTGACGTGAAGAGAGACGCTCTTTGGTTTGGCCAGCAAACTGTGGGTCTTGCATCTTAACCGACAGCACATAAGAACAGCGGTCAAAGACATCTTCACCCGTTAATTTAACGCCACGTGGCAATAAGTTGCGGAACTCGCAGAATTCGCGCATTGCATCGAGCAAACCTTGACGTAAACCATTAACGTGCGTACCACCTTGAGCGGTTGGGATCAGGTTGACATAGCTTTCGGTGATCATCTCACCGCCTTCTGGTAACCATATTACCGCCCAGTTTGCCGCTTCAGTGTCAGCAACAAACTCACCAGTAAATGGCTCTTCAGGCAATAAGGTGTAACCCTTGACGCCTTCGGCGAGGTAATCTTTTAACCCATCTTCGTAGTACCAACGATATTCGTTGTTGTTCACTTTGTCGCTAAAGGTAATCTCCAGACCTGGACAAAGCACTGCTTTGGCACGCAAGTTGTTGATTAGGCGAGTCACCGAAAAATTGGGGGAATCAAAGTAGCTGGTATCTGGCCAAAAGTGGACACTAGTCCCTTTATTGCGACGGCCACAAGTACCGGTTACGGTCAATTCTTCAACTTTATTGCCATGTTCGAATGCCATTTCATACACTTGTCCATCACGGCGAACGCTGACTTCGACTCGTTTAGACAAGGCGTTCACGACAGATATGCCAACGCCATGCAGACCACCAGAGAACTGGTAGTTTTTATTGGAAAACTTACCACCTGCATGCAATTTACAGAAAATAAGCTCTACGCCTGAAATTTTCTCTTCAGGGTGAATATCAACAGGCATACCACGCCCATCATCAATCACTTCTAATGATTGATCAGCGTGGAGAATAACTTGCACCTTGGAGGCATGTCCGGCTAGCGCTTCATCGACACTGTTATCGATAACTTCTTGGCCCAAATGGTTCGGGCGCGCTGTATCCGTATACATCCCTGGTCGGCGACGTACTGGTTCTAAGCCATTAAGAACCTCAATGGCTCCAGCATTATATTGTTCAGTCATAATACGGAATGCTTTTATAGATAAATGATTCGTTACTTTTTCAGCAGTCTATGAATTGTGTGATTTTGATTAATTAGTGACAACAACGCTGAATCTTTCAACGTTACAAACTGCAAAAGTATAGGTGGAACATAGTCTGGAAGAGGCTTGCTTATGTCAAGTGAGATGAGTAAGTAACAGGTAAAATTATGACTCCTCCCTCAATGAAGCTCTCAGAGTTTGAGGAAATCGATGATTTGTTGTGGGTAGCGCTCAAAATTGACAAAGCTATGATCTCCCCCCAATTCAACAGTCTGTTTCGAACCAACCAGTTTATTAACGGCTTGGTGATAATCTAAAACCTCATCGCCCATTTGCTGTAACAACCACAATGAGTTGACATTGTTAATCGAGACTTCTAGCGCCTTAAGCTCTTCAATGTGCTTCGCTTGCAGCACATAATGTTCTTGAGTATATGGATTAACTTGCTCTCCCAGAAAGTCAGCCAACAGCTCATAGGGCTTAATAGCAGGGTTTATCAGCACAACTCTAAAATCAAATAGATGGTTCAACCAAATAGACAGATACCCACCCAGTGAGCTACCAACTAAAGCTATTTGATAGTGCTCTTGATATTGCTCAACAATATCAAGCAAATACTCTGCTGTTTGTGCAGGAAAACAAGGCAACCTAGGGATGAGTACTTTGATATCGGGACGATGCTCTTTGCAATAATTGAGCATCACTTGGGCTTTATGTGATAACGGTGAACTGTTAAAGCCATGGATATAAAGAAGCATAGGCTGACGTTTTGTCATATTAGTATCCATTGGCATTAAAATCGGGTTGAAACACACCGTTGGCCAAACGCTTTACTTGAGTATGGATTTGGCCATCTGACAGTAGCTCTATTTCTCGCCATCCTGGTGAAGTGCGATCTAAGGCAAAATCATCCGAATTAGGCTTAAATTGAATGCAAGTGGACGGCGTAGCCATGACTCTAACACCGTGGTGCAGTTTATCCATGTTTTGATGAACATGACCACACACAACCGCTTTCACATTGTGATGCTGGGTAACCACATTCCAAAATGCATCACTGTCTTTCAAAGTATGCTGATCAAGCCAAGCACTACCAACCAATAACGGATGATGATGAAGCAAAACTAAAGTATGCCGTTGTGGGTATGCTGATAACTGTTCATCCAGCAGTGCTAGTTGTTGATCGCTCAATCGGCCATGGGGGACGCCCACTACCTGTGAGTCAAGCAAGATCATTTGCCAATGCTTACCGAGTAAAACATGTTCTGGCTGCTGGATTTGCGCTGAAGGAAATACGCTTCCCATATTGGGTTTAAAATCGTGATTGCCAGGCAGCCAAAAACACGTTTTATCTAATGCAGCAATACCATCAGCAAAACGCAGGTATGATTCAGCACTGTGGTCTTGAGAAATATCTCCAGTCGCCACAACTGCATCATAAACCACGTTTTGCGCACATATCTCCGCAACGACAGCATTGAAGCTATCGACGGTATTGACGCTTAGCAAACTGCCATCTTCCGGAGCAAAAAGATGCGTATCGGTGATTTGTAGCAGTTTGATGCTGTCTGTATTGTCTAAAGTGGGCGACACGTTCAAAATCTATTAATCCAAATTGAATGACTAATGGTTTAGTTTTTACGAATATTGTTAGTCTATGCGAATACTATCAGTTCTTAGGAATGCTAATAGGTGTACGGCTGATACCGTGCTTCAAGCAAAAGGTTAGCCAATCTCCCAAGAAACGATTGAGCTGTGCTTTCTCATCTTTTTGAAGCATTTTGCGATTGGGATAATCATAACGCGCTTGCACTTGATTTAACTGCTCACTTGAGCAAACTTCCGACATACGCGCATCGTGGTAAAGCCTGACAGACATTGATGGCAATGGAAACACCGAAACGTCATCACTCTGACAAATCTCCACTAAAGTTGTGTACTTTGTGACCTCTAGCACTTGTAATTGATATGTCATTTTCGCAGCTTGATAGCAGCGCAAATCACCGACGCTCGGCTGCTGGGGCAACAAAGCATTAAGCTTAGCGTAATTGGTTTCGTACACGCGCATTAACTCTGGCAAATCAACGTGATACGTTTTTTTCAATGCTAACTCTGCCATAGTGATTGTAAATGCTGATAATTAAGCTCTAACCATTGCAATGCAATTATTGAGGCACCGTTCTCAATTTGTCCGCTTTTCACCAATTGGTACGCTTCATCACGGCTCATAACATGCACTTTAATGTCTTCACCTTCATAGTCTAACCCATGCACACCTTGCGCTTTAGTCGTATCCACTTCGCCGACAAACACATCTAACCTTTCAGAGCAGCCTCCTGCTGATGGATAATAAGAGGTGATTTTTTCGATTCGGCCAACTTCCACTCCCGCTTCTTCTAGCGACTCTCGGCGCACCACTTGTTCGGCACTTTCATCGGTATCAATAATGCCAGCGACAATCTCTAACTGCCAAGGCTGTGCATGTTCTAGTGCACCGACACGGATCTGCTCAATGATCACCACTTCATCTCGAGTGGGATCATAAGCAAGCATCGCCGCGGCATGGCCTCTTTCGAACATTTCTCTTTCGATAGGTGCACTCCACCCTCCTTCAAACAACTTGTGTTTAAAACGGTATTTCACCATTCGGAAAAAACCTTGGAATAGTGATTCTTTTGAGAGCACTTCCACATCCGCAGGTGAAAAAGTGTTGTGTTGCTTATCAGACTGTTGCATTTGAAACCTCACTCGGTGAATCTCATAGTTTAATCATGGAATTCATCGACTACCAAGAATATTGCTCAACTTTTTATATAAAAATTGTATTTTTATTTAAGTTAAACGCAAAATTTATTGCACAAGTGGACAGTTATATGTAAAAAAGTGCAAAGTTTCGAGTGAATTACCACCAATTTAAGTTAAACTCTTGGTAAATAACCTTCTTACATAATTAAGGCAGGGAATAGGACTAATGAAAAAACTGCTTCCTCTATTCATCAGCGCGGCATTAGGCAGCCTGAGTACTTCAGTATGGGCAGACACTCTGGCTGATATCTATAATCAAGCAAAAGATAATGATCCGCAATTATTGAGTGCAGCAGCTCGTCGTGATGCCGCTTTTGAAGCGATTACTTCTAGCCGCAGTAGCTTGTTACCACAAATCAACTTAACTGCGGGTTACAACATTAACCGTAGTAATATTGATCCTCGGGAAAGTGATAAGTTAACCGCTGGCATTAATTTCTCCCAAGAGCTTTACAATCGTTCTAGCTGGATAACCTTAGATACAGCAGAGAAAAACGCTCGTCAGGCTGACTCAACCTATGCAGCAACACAGCAGAGCCTTATCTTGCGCGTTGCTCAATCTTACTTTGAAGTGCTGCGCGCCCAAGATAACCTTGAGTTTGTCCGTGCTGAAAAAGCCGCTGTCGCTCGCCAGTTAGAACAAACCAAACAACGCTTTGAAGTTGGTCTTTCCGCGATTACTGATGTACATGATGCACAAGCTCAGTACGATGCTGTATTAGCCGACGAAGTTTTAGCTGAAAACGGCTTAGTTAACAACTATGAAGCATTGCGTGAAATAACAGGGCAAGAGCACACCAATTTAAATGTGTTAGACACAGATCGTTTTTCGGCCAGCAAAACAGCGACTTCAATGAATACGCTGTTGGAAGAAGCACAGCAGAAAAACCTCAACCTCTTAACCGCTCGTATTGCTCAAGACGTTGCTAAAGATAACATTTCACTCGCCAGCTCAGGGCATTTACCATCACTGACATTAGATGCTGGCTATAACTATGGTGATGAAAGTAACGACCATAACGCAAGTTCGAATCTTGATGCTTATAATGACTTCAATATTGGTGTGAACTTAGTTGTCCCTTTGTACACCGGTGGCAATATCAGCTCTCAAACCAAGCAAGCTGAATTTGCATACGTTGCAGCAAGCCAAGATCTTGAGAAAACTTACCGTAGCGTTGTCAAAGATGTTCGTGCTTATAACAACAATATCAGTGCATCGATTGGCGCATTACGTGCTTATGAACAATCAGTCATTTCAGCGAAATCAGCATTAGAAGCAACAGAGGCCGGTTTTGACGTAGGTACTCGTACTATCGTTGATGTACTGGACTCAACGCGTCGACTATACGATGCAAACAAAAACTTATCTAACGCTCGCTACGACTATCTACTAAGCGTCCTTCAACTGCGCCAAGCGGTGGGTACTCTTAGTGAACAAGATATCTTAGATATTAACGCTGGCCTAAAAGCCGCTGGTTAATTCAAAACTTAACTAAGTAAGAAAAGCCGCTGATTTTCAGCGGCTTTTTTGTAGTTTACGTGTTTTTATAACGCAGTTGAAAACGGAACTATAACAACAGAACCACTAAAGATTAGCCTCGGCCACCTTTAATCGCTTCAATAATTTCAGTGGTTGAACAACCATCTTCAAAGTTGAGCACTTTAACACTACCACCTGCTGCGATAACTTCTTTACCACCAGCGATATCTTCAGGTTTGTAATCACCACCCTTCACCAATAAATCAGGCAAGACTTCAGCAATTAAACGTTGAGGCGTATCTTCGCTAAATGGTACGACCCAATCAACCGCACCCAACGCAGCCAGTACCGCCATGCGGCGATCTGTTGGATTGACAGGACGACCAGGGCCTTTGAGACGTTTCACTGACTCATCAGTGTTGACTGCAACAATCAAGCGATCACCTAATTGCCCCGCATGGTTAAGATAAGAAACATGACCAGCATGCAAAATATCAAAACAGCCATTAGTCATAACAACCTTTTCACCTTTGGCTTGCGCTTTTTTGACCGCTTCAATCAGTGCTTGCTCACCAATTACGCCGTAGTCGGTGTCTTTACTACCATGAACGGCTTCAGCAAGTTCAATGGTTGATACGGTTGAAGTCCCCAATTTGCCGACAACGACACCAGCTGCAGCATTGGCTAACGCACACGCTTCATCCAGTGGTTTACCTGCAGAAACGGAAGCGGCTAAAACAGAAATAACGGTATCACCAGCCCCTGTTACGTCATACACTTCTTTGGCTAAAGTTGGCAGATGGAAAGGCTTTTGACCACGTCTTAGCAGAGTCATGCCATGTTCACTGCGAGTCACCAACAATGCCTCAAGGTCAAACTCTTCGATCAAAGCGAGGCCTTTATCGACCAATTCTTGATCCGATTTTACTTTACCCACCACATGCTCAAACTCAGCCATGTTAGGAGTCAATAAAGTAGCACCACGATAGCGTTCGAAGTCAGCACCTTTAGGGTCAATGAATACTGGTACCTTAGCAGCACGAGCTTTTTGAATCAGTTGCTGTACGTGCTCTAGCGCGCCTTTTGCATAATCAGACAAAATGACCGCTTTCACGTGCGGTAACGCTTGATCCATGCGAGATAAGATCAACTGTGGATCGGTATTTTCAAATTTGTCTTCAAAGTCTAAACGGATCAATTGTTGACCACGGCTCAATACACGCAGCTTGGTAATAGTTGGGTAATTTGGCAACGCAACAAAATCACATTTCACTTTCAATGCAGTTAGTATTTCGGTCAATACTCTTGCTGGTTCATCTATTCCTGTCAAACCTACGATATGCGCGTGGCCACCAAGCGAAGCAATATTCATTGCCACGTTCGCCGCTCCACCTGGGCGCTCTTCGTTATTCTCTACTTTTACTACAGGAACCGGAGCTTCTGGTGAAATGCGCCCAGTAGGGCCATACCAGTAGCGATCGAGCATTACATCGCCAATAATAAGTACACCTGCATCGCTGTAGTCAGGTAGGATTGGTTTCATTGTGGATCTCCAATTTTCGTTATTATGCTGAGTGTAACACAGCTAATAGAGCGCCTAAAACTCTCAACCTAACCACTGATTCCAAACCTCAGTGACCAGTTTCCTTTCTTCAGTAAACTTACTTTCGTCCACATCGGCATCTAAGTTGAGTAAATTGCGATGATGGATTTGGTTGCGCATCGATGTATAAGCCTTCGTCAGTGCTGCCGCCTGCTGCTCTTCCATTACACCTTGCACCAGTAAAGATTCAAAAATACGCACATTATCCGACCAATAGGTTAATTTTGGCTTGTCATAACTAAAACGTAAAATGAGATATTGAGCTAAAAATTCTATATCGGTAATCCCACCAATGTCTTGCTTAAGCATAAAACGTCCGGTTTTTTTGCCCCCCAAGTGCTCACGCATTTTAAGTCGCATCTCGACAACGTCTTGTTTAAGCTTAGTTTCTTCTCTTGGTAGGGATAAGATTTCATGACGCGTTTGATTAAAAGCGTGTTGTAAGGGTTCGTCGCCATAAATGACTCTCGCCCGCACCAGAGCCTGATGCTCCCATGTCCAAGCATCATTGCGCTGATACTCATCAAATGCCTGAGCAGGGCTCACCAGTAACCCGGAGACTCCCGAAGGGCGTAAACGTGTATCGACCTCATAGAGAATACCTGATGCGGTGCGTATAGAAAAAATATGGATGATGCGCTGTGCTAAGCGTAAGTAAAACTGACGTCCATCGATCTCTTTTTGGCCATTAGTATACGAATCGATAGGGCAGTCGTGCATAAATACGATGTCGAGATCTGAGTTATAACCTAACTCCCATCCCCCCACTTTGCCATAACCAATCACAGCAAACCCTTTTCCATCGCGGTCTTTTAAATGTGTGGGCTGCCCATATTTGGCACTGACTTGCAACCAAGCTTGGTGAATGACCGCTTCTACAATGGCTTCGGCAAGATAGGTTAAGTGGTCACTCACTTTCATGACAGGCAAAGCACCTGTGATATCCGCAGCGGCAATACGTAAAATGCAAATCTGTTTAAACTGGCGCAGCGCTTCCATTTGCTGTTCCATATCATCTTCAGGAATACGTGCTAAAAAATCGCGCAATTCGGTTTTGTAAGCCGAAAGTGAAATGGGATTATACAGATGCTGAGGGTCTATCAGCTCATCTAGCAAAATAGGATAACGACTCAATTGTTCAGAGATCATTGGGCTAGCGGTACACAAACGGACCAGTTGGGTCAGAGCGGCGGGATGTTCATCAAGCAACTCTAGATAAGTCGTTCGCGTGACGATTTTATACATCAAATGCAACACGCGTGATAAACCAAACTCGGCATCTGGATGTTGGAAAATAGCCTGAAAAACCTTAGGCATTAAACGATTGAGTACATCACGTCCTCGAGGGCCTAGCGTTTTTTTCGCTAAATCGTTTTTAAACTGAATCAATACCTTCGCGATATCAAATGACTGAGCGCAAGCAAGATCTTGTTGAAGAATGCTATCAATAACATCTGGCTTATGCGCCATATCCCACAATTCATGGAAATGCTTGGCTATCGTATTCTCTTCTTCCTCTTCATCATCGCCAATCAGGGCTGCAAAAACTTGATGGACATTAGCCATGTGCTGTTGAGTGTGAGTCAGTAATACCTGCCAACTCGCACACTGTATTGCGGTCGCTAAACGAAGTTGATCAATATCATTATCGGGCAAAGTTTGAGTCTGTTTATCAGCCATCGCTTGCAATAAATTTTCTAAACGACGCAAGAAATGGTAAGCCTTGCGTAGATGCTCGACCTCTTCTGGCTGTAACAAGGCTAGTTCTTCAATAGCAGTTAACGTTTCGAGTAATCCACGCTGTCGCAGGCTCGGTTCACGACCTCCACGGATCAATTGGAAAACCTGAGCAATAAATTCAATTTCCCGAATACCACCAGCGCCTAATTTAATATTGTTTTGCAACCCACGGCGACGTACTTCGCTGCTGATCATCGATTTCATACGGCGCAATGATTGGATTGCACTAAAGTCAATGTAGCGTCGAAAAACAAATGGGCGCAGCATTTGGCGCAACTCTTGATACTGCGGGTACATTTCACGCCCCATGACCCGAGCTTTAATCATGGCATAACGTTCCCAGTCACGCCCTTGCTCTTGGTAGTAATCTTCCAGAGCTGCATAGCTCATCACCAGAGGGCCACTCTCACCAAACGGACGCAGGCGCATATCAACTCGGTAACAGAAGCCATCAAAAGTGTGCTGATCCAGTGCTTTAATGATTCTCTGACCTAAACGAGTAAAGAACTGAGCATTGGCGATGCTACGACGCGCACCTTGAGTTTCACCATTTTCTGGGTAAGTAAAAATGAGGTCGATATCTGAAGAAAAGTTAAGCTCACCGCCACCCAATTTCCCCATACCAATAATCAACATTGGCTGAGCCTCCCCATCAGTATTAGTGGGTGTTCCCCATTCTAAGCAACACGCTTGATACTGCCACTGATAGGTTTCAAAGATTAGCGCTTCAGCCAAAGCAGATAAGTGCTCTAAACTCTCTTCTAGCGGCCAAGAGGCGGTAAAATCACGCCATGCAATATAGACCATTTCTCGATTACGGAATTGGCGTAATCTGCGATGAAAACTCATTTCATCGTTACAGGCTGCCAGTTGCTTGGCCAGCTCACTGCGGTAGCCATCAAAACGTGACTTATTTTGGTGTGATAACGATTCTGTTTGTGCCGCATCTTCTAGCATATGAGGTAATTGCTGACACAGCACCTCATCACGCTGCAGTGCTTCTCCAATAAATTGACTCAATCCCAGCACGTAAATTAGTTCAGATTTGAGTAATTTAGGCCACTGCTCAATACAAGGTTGTTGTTCTAGAAGCAGCTGGTAAGCAGCTTGAGCGGAAGAGTTAAGTACAGAAGGCAATCGCATGAGGCATCCTTGTATTTTGACATCAATGCTTAAGCACTAGCATCAGTTAATATTTTGCGACGAATTTTTGTTGAGACGATATTTATACCAAACTTGCTGCAATAAAAAACGCCCAACAACAAGAATTGTGGGCGTTGATTCAAGGTTATTACAATATCGGTTTACACTTTGAAGAGGGTAATTTTACGATCAAGCTCTTCAGCATTGTTTTGCATGATTTCCGAGGTTTCGAGCAATTCACCCACCACAGTTACCGACGCTTCAACCAACTCACGAACATTAGTCAAGTTTTGGTCCATCTCTTGAGCCACACTCGTTTGCTGACCTGCAGCCGTCGCTATTTGAATGTTCATGTCATTAATGCGTCGCACTTGGTTGACAATACCATCTAATTCACTACCGGCATTAGTCACTAGTTCAACCCCTTCAGCAGCTTCTACTACGCTTTTTTCCATCAGATCAACTGCTGAATTTGCGCTACTTTGTAATTGCGAAATCATCTCTTGAATTTCAATGGTTGCCTGTTGAGTACGCTGAGCTAGGTTCCTAACCTCGTCCGCAACAACCGCAAAACCACGCCCAGCTTCACCTGCGCGCGCCGCTTCAATCGCGGCATTCAATGCCAATAAGTTGGTTTGCTCTGAAATACTTTGAATGGTTCCAACCACACTACCAATGGCGACAACACGTTCTTCAACTTGGTTAACCGCTTGTGCTGACGCTGAGATATCTTGCGACAACTCACTCATCTTGGTGATGGTACCTTTAACGAAACGCTGCCCTGTCTGCGCCTGCCCTGATGCTTCTTCGGTTAAAGATGACGCCGTTTGCGCGTGTTCAGCAACCGTTTGTACCGTAGAAGTCATTTCACTCATTGCAGTAGCTAGTTGATCAATTTCGTTAAATTCTTCTTGTGCCGACTCTTTCGTTTCTGACATGCTGATTGTCATTACTTCAGTTAAAGCGGCTAATTCTTGGGAAGACTCAATCTGAACTCTGATCACATCTTGCAGTTGACGACGAGTTTTATCGAGTTCACGAGCCACATCACCGTATTCATCTTTGCACACCATATTAATCGGAGTGGAAAGATCACGGCTTGCCATCAGTTTGATTGAATCACTCAAATATTGAGTTTGACGTAACATAATCTTGGCAGCGGCTAAAAGTAATACGACAAAAATAACGATGATTAACGCCGTTTGCCAGATAACTTGTGTAATATAAGCATCATAATGTTGCTGGGCAATATCGAGGTTCTGGGTTACTGCTAATAATGATTGGTAAAAAGTGTGCGCATCCCAAAGCTGTTTGGCGATAATTAACACTGTACTGAACACCATCAGCAGCACCATTTTAGGAACAAGGCGAATATCGGTAATCACTCGCTCCCATGGTTTAAATGCCATTGTAGCCATTGTCAGTTCTCCATTAAGTCTTAGACATTGAATTATTTATAATTTTGCTCACTCTGAGAAGAGGTGCGCTATTTATTTTGAGCTTCGTATGAAAGAAGATAATACCAAAGATGAAACAAAACCGATGAGTTTATTGTCACTGGTCTTGTCAGTGATGGCACTATTTGTGATCTCAGGCTTATTATTTGTTCCAATTGATCATGATACCCGTCAGGTTCTTATCGGATTGGATTTGTTGATCTGTAGCATTTTCATACTACAACTGACTGTAGATTTGATCCGTTCCATAGATCGAGTGCAATATATGAAATTGCATTGGATCGACTTTGTCGCAAGCATTCCAGTTATTGAACAATTACGCTACGCGCGTATTTTCCATATTTTGCGCGTACTGCTCGTTATCCGTTCAGGAAAAACCATTCTCAAGCAATTAATGGCAAATCGAAGAGAAACTACCTTAGCCTCTATTTTATTATTAATGGTAGTACTGCTGACTATTGGGTCAAGTTTTATGCTTTTCCTTGAAGGTAAAGCACCGGATTCCAATATCCACTCAGGAGGAGATGCACTTTGGTGGGCGTTAGTGACGATTTCAACCGTCGGTTATGGTGATCATTATCCCGTGACAGATGGGGGAAAAGTGTTGGCCGCAACGATCATTATGTCTGGCGTTGGGCTCTTCGGCATGATTTCAGGTTTAATTACTTCATTAATTACCTCACCAGATAAGCATCAAACTCGCCGTTCAGAAAATAAAGAAAAACTGCTGATCCAATTGGTTGATCAACAAAAACAGATCCTAGATCGGATCGCTCAAATTGAAACACAACTGTTAGAACAGAAAACTGAACATGATGAAAACAAAAAAGAGACACCATAGCATCTCTTTTTACAGGATTAAAAGTCTAGATTAACGGTGACTACGCCAATAAGGCTCAGCTTCAATACCAATGTTACGGGTTTGCTCCATCGCATGGATAATTGAGTTTTCTTGACGAACCAACCAACGTTTCAATTGTTCTTGTTCATCATCTTGCAGTTTATCGACCAGACTTTCTAATGGTTTGAGCATCAATAAATCATCAATACCTTGTAATAAATCCGCCCAAGGCAAACGAAAATTCTGACGCTCTTCGGCATCATACAGACTTGCAAACCCAACACCGGTATATAAATTGCGCATTAAACGATATTGCTGATCAATATACTCTTGAGGGTTCAGTTCAACTTTGGGAGGAAATACCTCCATTAACTCAGCCCACGTTCGATCCAATTGCTTCACTGAAAAGGCTCGTATATTACCCGCCATTTTGTCTCTTGCTTTCTCATCAAGAAATGGCTGCCATCCACGGCTAAGAATCCAACGACTAAGATCAAGCAGTAAACCCGTGTAACGCGCCGAATTGAGTAACTTGAGCACATCATCACGGCTTGGCAATGCTCCTTGTTGCTCTTTTAATTCTGCGATTAAAAATTTGCGTGCATCGAGCTTACGTAATGCATGGCCTTTATCCTCAAGCAAGTCAGATAAATAGTCATACGTTTTCAACCAAGATAGCTCTTTCTCTAACCACTTCAATTCTTGACGCAGAATCGCACTAGCTCGACGCGGCACAATCCCGCCATAAACTGTGAGTGTTTGACGTAAAAAACTAATCGCATGTTTAATTTCATGCAAAGCAGGAATCGAATCACGTTCAGTATAAATCTGCTCATGACTGTGCCAATGAGACAAGCCATGCTCTAAAGAATGGATAAAGCAGGATTCAACACTATCACTGCTATCAGTGTTAACCAAAGCCAATGGTTTTACTTTATCACCAAGGTAGGCTGAAAATAGACGATAACCTCTTGCCGCTTTGCTCAAATTACCAAGGCGCATACCACCATGTTCACAAAATTGGCGTGCAAGTGTAAACAGAGCGTCGGTTTGTCCCGACTTGAGCTCAAGCTCCACTTCACAAATCGGTTCTTGCTGATCACCAGCGACAACAAAACCTTGATCGAAAGCAACTTCGACCTGGCTACCATCAGCCATACCGATCAACCACTGTTCACGGGTGAAATTAGTCGAGAATAAGGGGATCAATTCTGATTGAAGCGCTTTAACACTTTTACCCGTTGGCCATATATCTTCGGGATGCAGGGCCAGTTTAGGTTCATCACTATTGTGCTCTGCGTTATATTCTGGTCTTTGGTGTAAGCCCGCTACGACTCGCCCGGCTGTTTTCACGGTTTGAACATACACATCATCAAAACGGCGAATACGAAGCCCTGTATCATGCTGACGTAGCCAATTATCAGGCGTATCAAAGTAAATGTTACCCAACTCTCGACAACTGTGCTGAAGTACTTTGAGTTCAGAAATTTTGTATCGTAAAATTTCCGAAAATTGTGGAGAAACAAAAAACTTCAGTTCTATCTCGGTTTCCATAACTAACCCTTTCAAAGCAGATGGTGAAAGAATATTGCCTAATGCACAGTGGGGCAAGTGACAAATATCACCAGAATGATGATCTAAAACAGTTTAAATGAGAGATTGAATGGGTTAACATGCGCGCCTTTATAGCCATCGCTCAACATTTCACCAAGAATGGTGTATGTTCTTTTAAGGTTATATTTTTTAGGTTGAATAACCATGCCAGTAAATACAATTATGGGGTTATTTGCAAAGTCCCCTATAAAGCCTTTGCAACGCCACGTGGTATGTGTGAATGAATGCTGTTCACATCTAGTCAACTTCTTTGAAGTCGCTTCAAAGGGTGATTGGGAAAAAGCAGCTGAAATTCGTGCTCAAATTTCTCATCTAGAGAAAGAAGCTGACGTACTTAAGCGTGAAATTCGTCTTAAACTGCCTCGCGGTTTATTTATGCCTGTTGATCGTACCGACATGTTGGAACTATTGACTCAGCAAGATAAACTCGCAAACCTTGCCAAAGATATTTCAGGCCGTGTTTACGGTCGTCAATTAATCATCCCAGAGCCTCTTCAAGAAAACTTCATTGCTTACGTAAAACGTTGCTTAGACGCAGCAGGCCAAGCACAGAAAGTGATCAATGAGCTCGATGAGTTATTGGAAACTGGATTTAAAGGTCGTGAAGTTACGTTAGTAGCTGAAATGATCAATCAACTGGATGTGATTGAAGATGACACTGACACGATGCAGGTTCAACTACGCCAACAATTGATGGCGATTGAATCAAAAATGAATCCGATCGACGTCATGTTCTTGTATAAAATTCTTGAGTGGGTGGGTGGCATTGCCGATCAAGCACAGCGTGTAGGCGCTCGTCTTGAAGTTATGCTTTCTCGTTCTTAAATCAATAAGTTAACCAAATAACGAAGAGCACTATTTGATACCATCAATTTAGCGTTGATTATTACTCATCGCTGATGGTTTTTTGCGTCATTAAAACGTAAACAATATTGCTCCGCTTGTTATCAAACAACTAGGTATTACGATGGATATCCTTGCGAACTACGGCACTGTCCTGATTATTGTTGCAGCCGCTTTCGGTTTTCTGATGGCTATTGGTATTGGTGCAAATGACGTTGCGAATGCAATGGGCACCTCTGTAGGCTCGAAAGCACTTACCGTAAAACAAGCCATCCTTATTGCGATGATCTTTGAATTTGCGGGCGCATATCTTGCTGGTGGTGAAGTAACCGACACTATCCGTAAAGGTGTTATCGAAACAACTCTATTTGCACACCAACCTGATGTTCTTGTCTATGGCATGATGTCTGCATTACTTGCCGCAGGCACATGGTTATTATTGGCTTCTTACATGGGCTGGCCTGTTTCTACCACTCACTCAATTATCGGTGCAATCATCGGTTTTGCATGCATATCAGTCGGCACAGAAGCCGTCGATTGGAGCAGTGTACAAGGTATTGTAGGGAGCTGGATTGTGACTCCCGTCATTTCTGGTTTCTTTGCGTACTTGATTTTTGTCAGTGCACAGCGACTGATTTTTGATACTGAAAATCCGTTGATGAATGCGAAACGCTTTGTGCCAATTTATATGTTTATCACTACCATGGTTATCGCTTTAGTAACCATTAAGAAAGGCCTGAAACACGTTGGCTTGCATCTAAGTGGCGGTGAAGCTTGGATGTGGTCAGTCATTGTTTCTGGTTTGGTTATGCTAGGCGGCTACCTATACATTAAAAAGAAATTTGCCAACCGCGAAGAAGACCATGGCTTTGCTGGCGTTGAAAGTATCTTCAGTGTGTTGATGGTCATTACCGCATGTGCGATGGCTTTTGCTCACGGTTCAAACGATGTAGCAAACGCAATTGGTCCACTATCTGCCGTTGTTTCCACTATCGAACATATGGGTGAAATTACGGCCAAAAGTACAATTGCATGGTGGATTCTTCCACTCGGTGGCTTTGGTATTGTGGTCGGCCTAGCAACATTAGGTCACAAAGTAATGGCTACTGTTGGTACCGGAATTACTGAACTTACACCTAGTCGTGGTTTTGCAGCCCAGCTAGCAACCGCATCTACAGTGGTATTAGCTTCAGGTACTGGTCTTCCTATCTCAACCACACAGACACTTGTTGGTGCGGTTTTGGGTGTTGGTTTTGCTCGTGGTATCGCAGCGCTTAACCTAGGGGTTGTACGTAACATTGTTGCTTCTTGGATCGTAACATTACCAGCAGGTGCACTGCTCGCAGTTGTGTTCTTCTATGCAATCCAAGCCGTATTCGGCTAACTAAGCGCGTCAATATATTGTAAATACAATGTCATTATTGACTCAAACGCACAGAAAGGGAGGCTTAGCCTCCCTTCTTTGTTGCACCAACTAACGAAACTTCTTAATATTTGCCGAAAGCATTTTTTGATACCTCATCTGATTGTTAAAGGACTTATCGTGAAAAAACTGATCTGCATGGTTCTATTCACCATGTTGGCTGCGCCAACTTTTGCGCAAGACCGCTATATTGCGGACAAACTCTTTACTTACATGCATTCAGGGCCGAGCAACCAGTTCCGAATTCTTGGCAGCATTGATGCCGGTGACAAAGTAAAATTGCTTGATGTAAACAAAGAGTCAGGTTACAGCCAAATTGCCGATGAGAAAGGTCGCACCGGTTGGGTTGAAAGCCGTTTCGTTACTCACCAAGAAAGCATGGCGATGCGTCTTCCTAAACTGGAAAGTGAGCTTGCAGAAGTCAAAGGTAAATTGGCTAATGCACAAAAAAATGCAGACAGTGAGAAGGCTGGTCTTGTTGATTCACTCGAGGTTCGTAATCAACAAATTGCTGAACTAGAACAAAACTACAGTGACATCAGTAAACAGCTCACAGCGGCTCAAACAGAAACTCGTGAGCTTCGTGCAAAGCTCGATACTCAAAAAGAAGACTTACTGTTTAAATATTTCACTTATGGTGGTGGTGTTGCCGGTTTCGGTCTTTTGCTTGGCTTAATTTTGCCACATATTATTCCACGTCGTAAAAAGCACAATTCTGGCTGGGCTTAATCAATTCGATATAAAAATGGTCACTCTTCAGTGACCATTTTTTATCCCTGCCAATCATACAATGCGGGAATTTCAATTCGTTGGTTGCTAAATAGTATGACGGTTGATTGAGGCTCTATCGCAACCAAATTAACATCACTAGTCACCACATCCCCTTCGACCCTCTCGACGCCATTAATCTTGACCCAGCGTTTATCTGCACGGCTAGAATAAACATGTGTCTGAAAGTTCAATGCAGGCAAACGCCCGGCAAACTCATCAGCATGCTCTGTTAATAACACATTTTCACCCGAATACTTTTGCTGCCCCTTGTCTTGTAAGGCAAGCTCGACTCTTTGCACCAACAGGGGGGATAACTGACTGAGATCCACATCCCCAAGACCAAATTCGGATTTTTCACTACTAGAGACTGTAGCCGAACCGTTCTGTGAAACTATGGTTAGATCGGTAGCCTTCTGCTCGCTCTGATTAGAAAGCAGAAAGCTATCCGACGGTTGTGAAGTCAAACGAGGAATCGCTTTTAGCTCGGCAAAGTCAGGATAGTCTAATAACTGGTAGGGCGCACTTTCGGTCACTACACTGGGACCATTTTGAATAAGTTGATCGATTTCATGTAATCGAGCCTGATAACTTTGATACAGCAAGTAGCCAAGACAAGCGAGCGTCGGCATACACAATAGCAGCAAGTTTTTTAGCGACATTAATTTATGTGGTCGAATCGCCATTTTCGGAGAAGTCGAGGTAAACACTACAGGTGCATTTTGCTGATGACTGATTTCTGATTGTTCCAATGCTTTAAGAACTTGCGACATTATATTTTCTCCTCTGTCATCATTAACGCCGGCGCATCTTGCTGAGTCATTAGCTCAAGCTGCCTTAAAGTACGGCTACCAGCAATGCCATCGACATCCATATTCTGCCAACGTTGGAAAAGTTCTACCTTACGCTTTAATGAACTATTAAACTGAACTGACTCAGAAACTGGCTCACCCAACACCTGAGATAATTTTTGATTCAGTATTTGCACATCTATCCCCTGCATACCTAGCTTCAGCGTGCGAGTTAATTGACGCTGCCAAATATAGCGATATTCTCCAGACCACAAATCGAGAAGCTGCGCTCTATCTATTTGAACTCTCTTATCCGCTAAAATGAGCTGCACTTGGTCAGCCACCAGACCGTACAATACCGCATAGCCAGTTGTCTGACCGATATTCAACGTCAGTACAACCGGTAGGCCAATTTTTTCAATATCATCAAGGTTGCCTAGCTCTCGTTGACAATGGAAAAGGCTCTCGATTTCGTTACTGCAAAAGCTATCAACTAAAGCAGCTTGGTATCCCCAAACCTTGTACAAATCACTAACCGCGTCCTCTAGCTGGCTTGAAGCCCGTACATCACTTTCTAACTGAGGACTAGTGACCTGCATAGTGATCGGCTTGGGTAATGCAGGCAATGGAATCTGTTGAGCGATAACACGATCAATTAAATGTGGGCTAAACCAGACGGCTGCGATAGCAATTAACGCTCCAGTAGCAATAACGGTTAAGTTTAGGTAGGGTTTCTTGGTCGCAATGCTTTGAGGAGCTTGGTAAACCGATGACTGAAATTTCATAATATCTTGGCAAGCAGAACGGACGATATCGAAAGAGATTTCACGCACTCCCTGCTGGTAAGCCAACTTTAAGCACGCATCACAGACTAAATTGATAAGCCTAGGAATACCGTGAGTTTGCGCGGCAATCCATTTACTACTCTTGAGATTAAACAGCTCCGGATTACCACCGGCTAATTTCAGGCGAAAATGAATATAGTGCGCGGTTTCTTCTTCATTTAATGGCAGTAAGTGGTAACGCCCAGTGATACGTTGTGCCAACTGGCGTAGTTGCGGTAATTGCAGTTTTTGCTGCAATTCAGGCTGTCCAATCAGCAACACTTTGAGTAATTTTCGACTGTCTGTCTCAAGGTTAGTCAATAGCCGTAATTGCTCGAGCACATCCGCCGCGAGATGCTGTGCTTCATCAATCACAAGCAGTGTATTCACACCTTGTGCATGGTTGTTTAGCAGAAATTGATAAATAGCCTGGCTTAACTGTTTTAAACTCGCAGGCTGCTGATATTGAATCGCAAACTCATCACATATCGCTTCGAGCAACTCAATATCTGAAAATGTCGGATTTAAAATAAACCCAGCCCGCGTCTTGTCATCTAGAGCCGCCAACATGGCGCGAGCCACCGTCGTTTTTCCCGTGCCCACTTCACCAGTTAATAACGCAAAGCCTCCACCTTCACCCAGCCCTGCCTGTAAATGCTGTATCGCTTCACGATGACGCTGACTCAAAAACAGGTAACGAGAGCTCGGTACAATTGAAAACGGGTGCTCATTGAAAGCAAAATATTCCTTATACATTATCTCGTCTCTATCATTTCAGTGTTAGGAAAAGTACCATTGCTAACATCAATCGCCAATGGCATTTCTGTATATTCGAGGTAATCCGGTGCAAGTATACTTAGTTGGGGGCGCGGTGCGCGATCAGTTACTCAATATTAATGTCTATGACCAAGATTGGGTCGTGGTTGGCGCCAGCCCAGAGCAAATGTTGGAGGCTGGCTTCACTCCCGTTGGTAAAGATTTTCCTGTATTTCTGCATCCCAAAACTAAACAGGAACATGCCCTGGCACGAACAGAGCGTAAAACCGGCTCTGGATATACTGGTTTTGCCTGCTATTACGCACCAGATGTTAGCCTCGAAGAAGATCTTATGAGGCGTGATTTGACCATCAATGCCATGGCGCAAGATCCACATGGGCATATTATCGACCCTTATGGTGGGCAGCGCGATCTTCAATTACGTATTTTGCGCCATGTATCCGACGCGTTTGTTGAAGATCCTTTGAGGGTTTTACGCGTTGCTCGTTTTGCAGCCAAGTTGAACCATTTGGGTTTTACCATCGCCGATGAAACCAAGCAATTGATACAAACCATTGCGCTATCTGGGGAACTGGCACATTTAACTCCAGAGCGCGTCTGGCAAGAATGGCACAAGTCTCTCTCCACACACAATCCCGAAATCTTTCTTTCTGTTTTGCATGAATGTGGGGCATTAAAGGTGATTCTACCAGAGTTAGATCGTCTATTTGGTGTCCCACAGCCGGAAAAATGGCACCCTGAAATTGATAGTGGTATTCACACGCTGTTAGTGGCCGCACAAGCGGCTAGGCTCTCGTCTTCTCTTACAATCCGTTTCGCAGCCCAAGTCCACGACTTAGGTAAAGGTGTTACGCCAGAAAGTGAATGGCCAAGCCATAAAATGCACTGCCATACTGGGGTGAAAATAATTAAAAAACTGTGCGAACGCATACGTATTCCAAATGAATTCAAAGAATTAGCACTATTAGTGTGTGAGCAGCACTCAAATATACACAGAGCGGCCGAGCTGAAAGCAAGCACCAAGCTCAAAATACTCGATAAACTCGATGTATGGCGTAAACCAGAGCGTTTGAACGAGGTGTTACTTTGTTGCCAAGCCGATCACACAGGGCGATTAGGGTGCGAGAATACCCCCTATCCTCAAAAAGCAATCTTTGAGGTGGCATATCAAGCGGCTCAATCAATCGCGGTGAAAGATATCGTTGCCAGCGGGTTACAAGGAAAAGCGATCAGAGAAGAGATGGAAAAAAGACGTATCGCCGCTATTGCAGCTTTGAATGCAAGCAAAGCTTAGTGTAAACGAAATAGCCCAGCATAAAAAAACGCCCTGCAATGCAGGGCGTTCTCTAAAGTAGTAAAGCTAAGTTAATTTCCACAAGGGGAATTAAGCTTGACCTTTCACTTCTTTAAGGCCGTTGAAAGGAGCGCGCTCACCTAGAGCTTCCTCGATACGGATTAGTTGGTTGTACTTAGCAACACGGTCAGAACGGCTCATAGAACCAGTCTTGATTTGACCTGCAGCTGTACCTACCGCTAGGTCAGCGATAGTTGCATCTTCAGTTTCGCCAGAACGGTGAGAGATTACTGCTGTGTAACCTGCGTCTTTAGCCATCTTGATTGCAGCTAGAGTCTCAGTTAGAGAACCGATTTGGTTGAACTTGATAAGGATAGAGTTAGCTACGCCTTTCTCGATACCTTGAGCAAGAATCTTAGTGTTAGTAACGAATAGATCGTCACCTACTAGTTGAAGTTTGTCACCTAGTAGTTCAGTTTGGTGCTTGAAGCCATCCCAATCTGATTCGTCAAGACCGTCTTCGATAGATACGATTGGGTATTGGTTAGCTAGGTCAGCTAGGTAGTGGTTGAACTCTTCAGAAGTGAAGATTTTACCTTCGCCTTTCATGTTGTAGTTGCCAGCTTCTTTGTCGTAGAACTCAGATGCAGCACAGTCCATCGCTAGAGTAACGTCTTTACCTAGTACGTAACCTGCAGATTCTACCGCTTCTTTGATTGCAGCTAGTGCAGCAGCGTTAGATTCTAGGTTAGGAGCGAAGCCACCTTCATCACCAACTGCAGTGCTTAGGCCTTTAGCTTTAAGAACTTTAGCTAGGTTGTGGAATACTTCTGCACCGATACGTAGAGCTTCTTTAAGAGTCTTAGCGCCAACTGGTTGGATCATGAACTCTTGAATATCTACGTTGTTGTCTGCGTGCTCACCACCGTTGATGATGTTCATCATTGGTAGAGGCATAGAAAACTGACCAGCAGTACCGTTTAGCTCAGCGATGTGCTCATATAGAGGCATGCCTTTAGCTGCAGCAGCTGCTTTAGCGTTTGCTAGAGAAACAGCAAGAATTGCGTTAGCACCGAAGTTAGATTTGTTCTCAGTACCATCTAGGTCGATCATCACTTGGTCGATAGCCGCTTGATCTTTAGCATCTTTACCAACTAGAGCGTCAGCGATTGGACCGTTTACAGCAGCAATAGCTTTAAGAACACCTTTACCTAGGAAACGGGATTTGTCACCGTCACGTAGCTCAAGAGCTTCGCGAGAACCTGTAGATGCGCCAGATGGAGCAGCAGCCATACCTACGAAACCGCCTTCTAGGTGAACTTCAGCTTCTACTGTTGGGTTACCACGTGAGTCGATGATTTCGCGACCTAGAACTTTAACGATCTTAGACATTAATGTTTCCTCTCGTTGAATTTAAATGTCAAAACTATAAAGGGCAGCAGCACAACAATTGCAACTGCCCGTATCCTTGTTACTTCTCTGATTCACCGCGTTGGAACTCACCTGCTGCTTTAATAAAGCCTGCAAATAGTGGGTGACCATCACGAGGGGTTGATGTGAATTCTGGGTGGAACTGAGCTGCTACAAACCATGGGTGAGCAGGGTTCTCTATCACTTCAACTAATTTCTTGTCAGCAGACAGACCTGATACTTTTAGGCCAGCTTTCTCGATCTGCGGACGAAGATTATTGTTGACTTCATAACGGTGACGGTGGCGTTCATGAATTGTCGCACTCCCGTAAAGCTCGTACGCTTTGGTGCCTTTTTCTAAGTGGCAAAGCTGCGAACCTAAACGCATAGTACCACCAAGATCAGATTTTTCAGTACGTTCTTCTACGTTACCTTCACCATCTACCCATTCAGTAATTAAGCCTACCACAGGGTATTTTGTTTCTTTGTTAAATTCTGTTGAATGTGCACCTTTTAGGCCCGCAACATTACGCGCGAATTCAATGAGCGCTACTTGCATGCCAAGACAAATACCTAAGTAAGGTACTTTATTTTCACGAGCATACTGTGCGGCAAGGATTTTACCTTCAATACCACGGTCACCGAAACCGCCAGGAACCAAAATAGCGTCCAAGTCAGCGAGCACTTCAGTACCTTTCGTCTCAACATCTTGTGAATCAATATATTTAATTTTAACGCTTAGACGATTCTTCAGGCCGGCATGTTTCAATGCTTCGTTAACTGATTTATAGGCATCTGGTAATTCAATGTACTTACCAACCATACCGATAACGACTTCAGCAGTAGGGTTCGCTTCTTCGTAAATCACCTGTTCCCATTCAGCAAGGTTCGCTTCTGGCGCGTTAATACCAAAACGGTTACAAACAATATCATCAAGACCTTGAGCTTTGATCAACTGAGGGATTTTGTAGATTGAATCCACATCCTTCATTGAGATAACTGCTTTTTCTGGCACGTTACAGAACAGGGCAATTTTCTTACGCTCGTTCGCTGGGATCATACGATCGCTACGGCAAACCAGAATATCAGGTTGAATACCAATAGAAAGCAGTTCTTTCACTGAGTGTTGTGTTGGCTTAGTTTTCACTTCACCAGCAGCAGCAAGATAAGGCACTAAAGTAAGGTGCATGAACATTGCGTGTTCGCGGCCAACTTCAATCGCTAGCTGACGAATAGCTTCCATGAACGGCAGTGATTCGATATCACCCACTGTACCGCCAACCTCAACGATAGCCACATCGTGACCTTCGGAGCCTGCGATAACGCGGTCTTTGATAGCGTTAGTAATATGAGGGATAACCTGAATAGTTGCACCTAGATAATCACCACGGCGCTCTTTACGCAATACATCGGCATAAACACGACCAGCAGTAAAGTTATTGCGCTTAGTCATTTTGGTACGAATGAAACGTTCGTAGTGACCAAGGTCAAGGTCAGTTTCAGCGCCATCTTCCGTGACAAACACTTCACCATGTTGAGTTGGGCTCATTGTGCCCGGGTCAACGTTGATGTAAGGGTCAAGCTTCATCATAGTCACTTTAAGACCACGAGCTTCTAAAATCGCCGCAAGAGATGCTGCCGCAATACCTTTACCTAGAGAGGATACAACCCCGCCAGTAACAAAAATGTAATTTGTCGTCATGTTTAACCTGAAATTGGTTGAATGAGGGAAATGGATTTCTTCTGGACGGGATGAAAATATACCAGAAGCCCTTATCCGCTACAACGTGAAATCTATCACACTGTTGTTTTTTATTTTTTGCTTCAAATCAAAGTGCACCATTCGATATGACTTATTGCACCACGCAAAAGCAGAAAATTAGCCTCAAAAAGTCAACATAGCCTTCAATATTTATTTTTTGCTGTTTCTGATCTTTTCACTTCATTCCACATCGCATCTAACTCATCCAATGACAAGTCCGTTAGCTGTTTTTCATTTTCTGCCACCATAGCTTCAATCGCTTGAAATCGGCGAGAAAACTTGCGATTTGCTTTATTCAACGCCACTTCTGGGTCGGTTTTTAAATGCCTAGCCAAATTAACCGTAGCGAATAGCAAATCCCCCATTTCATCTTCCACTCGTGCAAAGTCAGGATTGACTTGCAAAGCTTCTTCCATGACCTCGTCGATTTCCTCATGAACCTTGTCGACAACAGGCCCAAGTGAATTCCAATCAAAACCATATTTAGCACACTTTTTTTGGATTTTTGTAGCACGTAAAAGTGAAGGGAATGATTGTGGTATTGAGTCTAGAATACTTTGTTGTTTTTTGCCTGCTTGCGCTTTCTCTTTGGCTTTTTCTGCTTCCCAATTGGCGTTAATTTGAGCTTCATTCTCAAACTTAGTATCAGAAAAAACATGCGGATGGCGACGCGTTAGCTTTTCATTGACCGCAGCAACAACTTCTGAAAAATCAAACAAACCTTGTTCTTTGGCCATTTGGCTATAAAAAATCACTTGGAAAAGTAAGTCACCTAATTCTTCTTTTAGGTTTGGCCAGTCTTGATTATGAATGGCATCGACCACTTCGTAAGTCTCTTCAATAGTATAAGGAACCACACTTTCAAAAGTTTGCTTATTATCCCAAGGGCAACCATTTTCTGGGTCACGCAATTGCGCCATGATCCGTTCAAGTTGTTCAATTGGATGACTCATTTTTTTTGTCCTTAACATCAATTTTTAAAGAAAAAGGTGAGTAGCTAAAGCCACTCACCTTTTAATCGCATTTTGTATTCACTAATTAAATCAGCCAAGACGCTTCACTAACATCACATCTTTCAACTGTTCAAGTCGTTTAATCACTCGTGATAATACTTCAATATTATTGAGTTCAAGATCAAAGTCCATAATCAACAATTGGCGCTTATAATCCACTCGGCTTTTCATACTCGGCACTTTGATTTTTTCGTTGGCTAACAAGGTGGTAATGTCTTTGATTAGTCCACTACGTTCCATTGCCTCAATGCGCAGCGTTAGAATGTACAAACCAACAGAACCCCCACCCCATACGGTATCAATGATACGCTCTGGAGCATGATGACTAAGTTCTTCGAGCTGCTCACAATCACTGCGATGCACTGAAATACCTCGCCCTTGAGTAATGTAGCCCTTGATGAGATCACCAGGAATGGGCTGGCAGCAACGCGCTAAATGGGTCATTAAGTTGTCAACCCCTTCCACTACAACTGCATCTTTATGTGGCCTGCTTTGTTGTGGTGTACGAGCTTCCGACTCTTGAAGCTTTTCGAGCGCCTGTCGATCTTCTTGTTCAGCCGTTGGCTTATTGACTAAGGCATTAATGTGATTAACGATTTGGTTAATGCGCAAATCACCGCTACCAATACCGACAAATAGCTCATCCGGTGTATTTACGTTAAAGCGTTTTAGAGCATATTTTTCGGCATCTTTTAATGTCGCGCCAATTTTAGCTAATTCATCGTCGAGAATTTCACGCCCAGCTTCTAGGTTCTTTTCACGACTCTGCTTACGGAACCATGCGTTAATCTTTGCGCGCGCACGACCAGAATGAACAAAACCTGTCGATGGGTTTAGCCAATCACGCGATGGGTTGGGCTCTTTCTGTGTGATAATCTCAACTTGATCACCCATTGATAATTTATGGGTAAAAGGCACGATACGTCCTGCCACTTTAGCCCCAATACAACGGTGCCCAACTTCAGAGTGAATATGGTAAGCAAAGTCGAGTGGTGTCGCTCCCATTGGCAAATCGACGACATCACCACGAGGGGTAAACGCGTATACGCGGTCATCAAATACCTGGCTTCGAAGTTCATCTAACATTTCGCCAGAATCAGACATCTCTTCTTGCCAATCAAGTAGCTTACGTAACCACGTAATTTTCTCGTCATAGCCACTTCGGGCGTTTGATGCACCTTCTTTGTATTTCCAGTGCGCAGCAACCCCTAGTTCAGATTCTTCGTGCATCTGTTTGGTTCGAATTTGGATCTCGATGGTTTTGCCTTCCGGCCCTAAAATCACAGTATGGATGGATTGATAACCATTGGGTTTAGGGTTAGCGACATAGTCATCAAACTCGCTAGGAAGATGTTTATATTTAGTATGTACAACCCCTAATGCGGCATAGCAGTCTTGCAGTTTATCAGCAATAATCCGTACGGCACGCACATCAAATAGCTCATCAAAAGCGAGGTTTTTCTTCTGCATTTTTCGCCAGATACTGTAGATGTGCTTAGGACGACCACTCACTTCAGCATTGATATTACATACTTTCATTTCAGAGCGTAAATCATCGACAAAATCGCGAATGTAATGCTCCCGGACAATACGCCGTTCTGACAGTTGTTTTGCTATCTGTTTGTAGGTCTCTGACTGCTGATAACGAAACGCGTAATCTTCAATTTCCCATTTAAGTTGACCAATACCTAAACGGTTAGCTAACGGCGCGTAAATATTAGCGCACTCTTTAGCGGCAAGGCGACGCACTTCATCCGGCTCATCTTTCACTTCACGTAAATTACAAATACGTTCAGCCAGTTTAATCACTACGCTGCGAAAATCATCAACCATCGCCAGTAACATACGACGTACATTGTCGACTTGTTCTGATGCTTCACTACCTTGCATCGTCACATTAAGCTGACCAATCGCGGCCATTTCTTCCACGCCATCAATCAGTTTAACGACCTCTTTGCCGTAGGTTTCTTCTAGCACTTCACGCTCAACAATACCGCTAGTCGCAATAGGAAACAATTGGGCGGCAACCAAGGTGGCTCGGTCCATAGAAAGCGTGACCAGTATTTCGATCATCTCTCTGCCACGCCAAAGCAATAGGGTCGATTTTGAGTGACCAGCCAATAAGGTTTCGCATTGGCGGTATACTTCCGTCAGTTTCGCGGAGGTATTTTTCTCTTGCTTTAAGCTCGTAATCCATTTTTTTAGCTCAAACTGTTCGTCTGGATTTAAGTGTGCGCTTCGAACCGCAACCATCTAATTCGTCCTAGTTTTATAGTTTGTGTTATTCGACTAACCGTCTAAAGATTAGTTCTCTCTTTACCGATTTTTTACAAATAGCGCCATAGATTCTAAATGACTCGTATGCGGAAACATATCCAACATGCCTAATTTTACTAATTTATAACCTTGGCTTATCAAGCTTTGACTATCTCGAGCAAGCGTCGCTGGGTTACAAGAGACATAAACAACACTTTTAGCGCCTAAACGAGAAAGTTGATCAACAATACCAACTGCTCCTGCACGTGCTGGGTCGAGCAGTACTTTAGCAAATTTTTCCTTTGCCCACTCTTGGCTCGACAAATCTTGTTCCAAATTTGCTTGGTAGAACGCGATATTGTTTATATTGTTGTGCTTTGCATTCTGTTGTGCTTGTATGACCATCTCGTCAACGCCTTCAACACCAACCACAAATTGTGCACGCTTAGCTATCGGCAAACTAAAATTACCCAAACCGCAGAATAAATCGAGTACCCGATCCTCTGGAGAAATCTGTAACCAGTCCATCGCTTGCTCAACCATTTTCTGGTTCACGTAACGATTGACCTGAATGAAGTTCGACGGCAAAAATGGAATTATCACCCCGCCCTCACTGTAAGAGGCTTCTTTTCCTAAGAGAATTTCAAGTTGCTCACTTTGCGGGACAACGTACAGCGTTGCCTGATGCTGCGCAGCGAATTCAAGTAAGGCTTGTTTATCTTCTGGAGCTAATGCTTTGAGGTGCCTTAGCACAATGACTGCACCTTGTTCACCTAACACCAGTTCTACATGGCCGAGCTGTGCTTGCTGTTTAAACGTGGTTAATAACGCCTTTAAAGGGGCAAGTAGCTGGTTTAACTGCGGCTCTAATACCGAGCAGTCTGTGATGTTTACTATCTGTTTGCTCTGTTTTTTTCGAAAACCAAATAGCAGTTGCTGCTGTTTTTTATCCCACAGTAAGCTGATACGTGCCCGACGACGATAACCTTTATCGGGGCCTGAAACCGGCTCAGACAATGTCAACGTTTGGCCTGCAAATTTTGTCATTAATTGACTGAGCGTTTGCTGTTTATGCTCGATTTGAGCCTCATGGGTCAGATGTTGTAGATCGCAGCCGCCACATTGTGAGTAATGCGGACAAAACGCATTAATGCGCTGCTCACTTGGCTTTAACACTTTGATTAATTGGCCACGAGAAAATTTACTTTTACTTTCACTAAGCTGTATAAGCACTTGTTCGCCCGGCAGAGCACCATCGATAAAGATCGGTTTCTTTTGCTGATAAGCAATGCCTGCCCCTTGGTGATCAAGCCGCTCAATCAATACCGTTTGATGTTTGGTCTCTAGTTGCGTTTTCTTTTTCGGTTGGAAAAAACGTGCCATGCTTTATGCCTACGTAAGATTTAATCGGTGTTTTTCTGCCCTAGCGTCACTATTTAGTGCGGGGATGATTGTCGAATTTACTCGATTTGATTAAGCTAACCGCTAATTAAACGATTTTCGTACTAGCTTCGCTTGTCAAACTGCGGGCTATTTTCCCATATCCACACCACGATGTTTAGACAATAATGACCAGATATGGCTTACGCGCGCGCGTTATTACCTTAACCCTAGCTCCAACCTTGATTATCGGCTTATTGCTGAGTGCTTTCTTTTCCTTTAATCGCTACCACGATCTTGAAAATCAGGTGATTAATGCAGGGGCGAACATCATTGAACCCTTAGCGATTGCTAGCGAAGAGGCGTTAAAGAATCAAAGCCGAGAATCAGTACGACGTATTATCAGTTATGCACACCGCAAAAATTCGAAATTAGTTCGCAGTATTGCTGTATTTGACGCCAACCACGAATTATTTGTAACGTCTAACTTTCACCCCAATTTTGAAAGCCTGACTTACCCAAAAGATAAACCGATACCGATCCTTAGTAGCTCACACCTGACCGAGAATACGTTAATTTTACGCACTCCCATCCTCGAAGAAAGCCGTCTAATTGAAGGTGGGGGCTCTGAAGCCACCACGCCAGCATTAGGTTATATTGCGATAGAGTTGGATCTTTCATCTTTGCGCTTACAGCAGTATCAAGAAATTTTTTCAGCCTTTTTGGTACTAGCGCTTGGGTTAGGGTTATCAGGAGCCTTCGCATTTCGACTATTGCATGACGTCACACGTCCTATTACCCATATGAAAAATATGGTGGACAGAATTCGCCGTGGTCATTTAGATGTGCGCATTGAAGGTAAAATGCACGGCGAATTGGATTCGCTCAAAAAAGGTATCAATGCGATGGCAGTTTCGCTATCGGAATATCATGTTGAGATGCAACACAGCATTGATCAAGCGACCTCTGACTTACGTGAAACCTTAGAACAATTAGAAATTCAAAACGTCGAACTCGATATTGCTAAAAAACGCGCCCAAGAAGCGGCACGCGTGAAGTCAGAGTTTCTTGCAAATATGTCACATGAACTGCGCACGCCACTTAACGGTGTGATCGGTTTTACCCGTCAAATGCTGAAAACACAGCTCAGCAACAGTCAAATGGATTACCTCCAAACCATCGAAAAATCAGCAAACAACTTATTGAATATCATCAATGACATCTTAGATTTCTCTAAGCTTGAAGCGGGTAAATTGGCATTAGAAAACATTCCATTTGAGTTCCAAGAAAGCCTAGAAGAAGTGGTGAATTTGCAAGCCACCAGCGCTCATGAAAAAGGGCTGGAAATCACGCTTAAAGTTGACCAAAAAATCCCAGCTGGCTTAGTTGGCGACCCACTACGAATTCAGCAAGTACTGACCAACCTTGTGGGTAACTCGATTAAATTTACTGAACGCGGCAATATCGATATTAGTGTCGAAATGCGCTCGCAGCGCGATGATGTGGTAGAGCTACAGTTCATGGTTCGCGATACGGGGATTGGTATTTCTGAGCGCCAACAAGCTCAACTATTTCAAGCATTTAGCCAAGCTGACGCTAGTATTTCGCGTCGCTATGGTGGCACGGGCTTGGGACTAGTTATTACTCAGAAACTGGTCAGTCAAATGGGGGGGGAAATCAGCTTAACCAGCCGCCTACACCAAGGTTCAACCTTCTGGTTTACTCTGAGGTTGCACATCACCGAAATGCCAATGAGTGATTGGTTGGACCCTCAGATACTCAGCAGTAAACAATTATTACTAATTGAACCCAATATGCAAGCAGCCTCGATTACACAGCAGATGTTGGTTCAAGCGGGGCTACATGTTACTTATCGTTCAGTGATGCCTGAAGAGTCAGAACATTTTGATTATGTGCTACTTAATTTAGCACCGAGTAAAGAAACTGACATTAAGTTAGTTGAACAATGGGTCAACAACGCCGTTAATATAGCAAATAATGTCATTATTGGTACGCCAAGTACTGAGCTTGCGCTATCCGATCATCTGATGCAGCAATATCCAGTACAGTGCATCACCAAGCCGCTATCGCGGAAAAAACTGCTGCAAATATTGATTGCCCACCAACCCGCCATTCAAGAGGTACCGGAATCACCTAGCGAGTTTGATAAACTACCACTGAAAGTCATGGCGGTTGATGATAACCCAGCCAACTTAAAATTGATCATGGCACTGCTGCAAGAGCGCGTAGAAACCATTGTTTCTTGTACCAATGGCCAAGATGCCATCGAACAGGCGAAAGATCATAAGTTCGATATTATTTTGATGGACATCCAAATGCCGCATATGGATGGCGTTACCGCATGCCAGGAAATCAAAAAGACCCAGCTTAATGCTCAAACCCCCGTTATCGCTGTTACCGCTCATGCCATGGTTGGGGAGCGAGATCGTCTCTTGAAAGCTGGTATGGACGATTACCTAACCAAACCTATCGAAGAACATATTTTGCAGCAGGTATTGATTCACTGGAATCCACACACGACTAGCCATGAAGTTGAAAAGCTAGAGCTCCTTGAGCACTTGGAACCGATGATAGAGGCTCAAGAAGTCGCACATATCGACACCATCATCATTGACTGGCAAACGGCCCTCAAACAGTCAGCCAACAAGGAAGACTTAGCAAAAGATCTACTGAAAATGTTGGTAGAGTCGATCCCTGAAATTAATCAAGTCGTTGCAATGGCATTAGAAGATGATGAATATTCAACGCAAGATCTGCTCCATCATGTACACAAACTGCATGGTAGCTGCTCGTACAGTGGCGTTCCGCGCTTGAAAAAAGTGTGTGCCACTATTGAGCAAGCTCTACGAGCAGGACAATTGATCAGTGATATTGAGCCAGAGATATTTGAGCTGCAAGATGAGATGGAAAAAGTAGTCGTCACGGCAAAACCTTATCTGGTTTAGCCATTAAACCTGAACAATAAGAATAGGTTGGAGTTGCGCCATATTATGGCGCAACTCCAATGAGCATAACTACGATTCGAATATCACCGTTGCGACCGCATAGTGACGTTCATCCGATATCGTTAAGTGGATATGTTGCACACCAGCAACTTCAGCCAATTGCGCAGCCTTACCAGAGAGCGTCAACAGTGGTTTACCATTTTGATCATTGCTAATCGTGAAATTTTGAAAACTCACGCCATGAGCAATACCTGTACCTAGCGCTTTCGATGCTGCTTCTTTGGCTGCAAAGCGCTTGGCAAGATAGCGGCCCTTTTGCTTCAATGACGTAAATACAGCGAGCTCTTGCGGTGTCAAAATACGCTCGGCAAAAGCATCACCACTGCGTGATAATGCTTTTTCTATACGTTCGATTTCTGCGATATCACTACCTAGACCAACAATAGCCACTCGTTACCCTTATTTACGCGCCGCTTGCATGATTGCTCTCATGTCAGCAACAGCTTTATCTAAACCGTCAAACACGGCGCGACCAATGATAGAGTGGCCAATATTCAATTCATAGATTTCAGGCAATGCAGCGATAGCCGCTACGTTATGGTAAGTCAAACCATGACCAGCGTTAACTGTGATGCCAAGGTCACTGGCATAACTTGCCGCTGCTGCAATTTTCTTCAACTCATCTTGTTGATCCGTTTCCGTTTCAGCGTCAGCATAATGACCAGTATGCAGCTCGATAAATGGTGCACCGCATGCTTTAGCGGCGTCAATTTGTTCACGATCAGCATCAATAAAGAGCGATACTTTAATCCCTGCCTCCGTCAGCTTTTCGGTTGCTGCTTTGACTTTTTCAAGCTGACCAAGAACGTCCAAACCACCTTCAGTGGTCAGTTCTTCACGCTTTTCAGGCACTAAACAAACAAATTCAGGTTGTGTTTTTAGAGCAATATCGACCATTTCATCAGTCACGGCCATTTCAAGGTTCATACGAGTTTGCAGCGTTTCACGCAAAATACGAACATCGCGATCTTTAATATGGCGTCGGTCTTCACGCAAATGGATTGTGATGCCATCAGCACCCGCGCGTTCAGCGATTTCAGCAGCGTGAACTGGGTCTGGATATTTGGTACCACGTGCATTACGTAAAGTTGCGATATGATCGATATTAACGCCTAAATAAATTGCGCTCATTTTCCTATACTCCGTACTTTGGAAAAACTGGTCATTGGCAGGAAAAGTTCCCTGCTCTTTAAAGGTTTACCGCCAAGATACGGCTTTAAGGCTATACGTGTAAAGCGTTTTGCCGCTTGAAGTTGTTCTTTGGTCACGAAGCGACGTTCACTAATTGCGATCAACTCATTCCCCATAAAGGTTAAGTTATCTCGGCGCACTGACGCAATAAAGCCTTTCTGTTCGCGATAACGATACGTCATCTCTGGGTCAATCGCTTCGCCTGTTCCTGCGCAATGTAAAAAATCCACGCCATAGCCCATTGCTGCGAGCAGGGCGAGTTCAAAACGTCTCAGTGCAGGCTCTGGATTATCACATTGAGCAAGTTCGGTAAGGGCATGCAAGTAGTCATGAAACAGACCGGGAGCAGGCACTTCTTGTGCTAACACTCGCCCAATCAATTCATTCACGTACATCGCAGAGTAGAGAGTAATGCCATAAAGAGGTAACCCTAAACTGATTGGTTCTGCTTGGCGAAGGGTTTTCATCGAGCTGTTGCCCGACCATTTGAGTAATAAGGGGGTAAAAGGTTGTAAAGCACCTTTGAGATTCGAACGTTTGCTGCGCGCACCTTTAGACATCAAAGTAACACGACCATACTCCTCGCTAAAAACATCAAGGATCAAACTCGACTCGCTATAAGGACGTCGATGGAGGACAAAACAACGTTGTAAACCTTCAGACATAAAGTAACTCAGAGATGAGCAGCACTATGACTACTCATCTCTAATATGGGTTATAGATCGTCAATATAACCTAGGCTACGAAGGGCGCGTTCATCATCTGCCCACCCGGACTTCACTTTCACCCAAGTTTCGAGGTAAACCTTGCGACCAAATAGCTCTTCCATATCTAAACGGGCTTCGCGGCCGATGGTTTTAATTTTCTCACCACCTTTACCAATCACCATTTTCTTCTGACCGCTGCGTTCGACTAGGATCAAAGCATTGATATGAAAGCCATCCGTTTCAGGGTTGTAATCGAAGCGTTCAATTTCAACCGTAACAGAATAAGGTAGCTCTTCACCGGTAAAGCGCATCAATTTTTCACGTACAATTTCAGATGCCATAAAACGCTGAGAACGGTCAGTCACATACTCTTCAGGGAAATGGTGTGTCGCTTTCGGCAAATGCTCACACACGTGTTTACGTAATACATCGACATTTTTACCGTGTTTAGCGGCAATCGGTACGATATCGACAAACTCCATTTTCTTAGATAGTTCAGACATGTGCAGCATAACGTCATTACGATCTTTCACGTTATCAACTTTATTCACACACAGAACAACAGGGAAATTAGCGTTACGTAGTTTGTTAAGCACCATTTCATCATCAGCAGTCCACTGAGTGCCATCGACAAGAAACAGCACTAAGTTGACATCACTTAAAGAACTGCTCGCCGCTCGGTTCATTAAGCGGTTGATGGCACGTTTTTCTTCAATGTGTAGCCCTGGAGTGTCGACATAAATCGCTTGGTATTGACCGTCAGTTTCCACGCCCATAATACGATGGCGAGTAGTTTGCGGCTTACGCGATGTGATCGAAATTTTTTGCCCAAGTAGGTTATTTAGCAACGTTGATTTACCAACATTAGGACGGCCAACAATGGCGACAAAACCACAGTGTTGATCATCGGGTGCCGTTGCTTCATTAGCGCTAGTATTTGATGCAAAGTATGCATCTAAGTCGAATTCGTTATCAGCCATTTGTTAGTTGCTCTAGTGCAATTTCAGCAGCCGCTTGTTCAGCTTTGCGACGGCTAGTGCCTTTACCAATTACAGGGGTTCCTACTCCTGCGACATCACACGACACCGTAAACTCTTGGTTGTGTGCTTCACCTTTAATATTAGTCACTGTATAGATTGGCAGCTGTTTTCTTCTGCCTTGCAGAAACTCTTGAAGGCGAGTTTTTGGATCTTTTTGTGAAACGCCGGGCTCGATGGCATCTAAACGATCTTGATACCAACTCAAAATAATACCGCGTATCACTTCAACATCGCTGTCTAAGTAAATAGCACCAATGATGGCTTCTACGGCATCAGCAAGGATTGAATCACGACGAAAACCGCCACTTTTCAACTCACCTGGACCTAATTTTAAGTAATCTCCTAGGCAAAATTCTCGACCTAGTTCCGCCAGAGTATGACCACGAACTAACGTAGCGCGCATACGACTCATATCCCCTTCATTCACTTTAGGGAAACGATGGTATAGCTCATCGGCGATGACAAAACTTAAAATTGAATCGCCCAGAAACTCAAGACGTTCATTGTGCTTACCATTTGCACTGCGATGTGTCAGTGCTAAGGAAATAAACTCGGGATCATTAAATTGATAGCCGAGTTTAGTTTCTAATTTGCTAATTGGAGAATTCATGCTCTCTCGATGTAATGATGGCTAGCCAAGGCTAGCCTAGTTAATACCACCAATGCGGTTAAAACGCACACCAGTTGGAATCCATGAAGGTAAAACGCTATCGGCATCACGCTCAAATTTGAAGCTGATCCAAATAGCAATGGCTTTACCGACTAAGTTTGCTTCTGGGACAAAACCCCAGTAGCGACTATCAGCACTGTTGTCACGGTTATCACCCATCACAAAATACTGACCTTGTGGAACAACCCACTCGTTAACACCATGACGAGGTTGATACGCATCAACGCGATCACGACGCAATGGATTGATCAAAATTTGGTGTTCAACCTGGCCTAGCTTTTCATTCACTTGAATTAAAGGGATACCATTTTGGTTGAACTCACTCTCTTCAACATTGGACAGTTTGACCTGTTTACATTCTGTTGAACCTTGAGCTTGGATGCAAACTTCCTTGTTACTGCTATAGCGAACCGTATCTCCAGGCATACCCACTACACGTTTGATGTAGTCAATGCTTGGCTGTGGTGGATATTTAAAAACCACAATATCTCCACGCTCAGGCTTACCCGTTTCAATCAATTGAGTACGCCATACTGGGTCTTTCAAACCATAAGCATATTTCTCAACCAGAATAAAATCACCAACCAATAGTGTTGGCATCATTGAACCAGATGGAATTTGAAACGGTTCATAGATAAACGAACGCAACACCAGCACCAAAGCAATCACAGGGAAAATAGAGACACTATTTTCTACCCACCATGGTTGAGCGGCGACTTTAGCCGTCACACTGGCATCTAATCCATTGGTTTGCGCTTCAATACCGGCCACTTTGTGCTGGCGTTTCTTTGCCCAAACCAACTTTTCGAGCACCCAGACAACTCCGGTCACTAAGGTCACGATCACCAAGATGAGTGAGAATGTATTTGCCATGGACTTCCCTTATCTAAAAATACGAAAGTGAAAGAGCCGAAACTCTTTCACTTATGATTACTGCATGATGAACGGTACATTCAACGCAATGATTAATCTTTACCAACATGAAGAATCGCAAGGAACGCTTCTTGTGGTAACTCTACGTTACCAATTTGCTTCATGCGTTTCTTACCTTCTTTCTGTTTCTTCAACAGTTTCTTCTTACGACTCACATCACCACCGTAACATTTTGCTAGTACGTTTTTACGTAGCTGTTTGACGGTTGAACGAGCAATAATATGGTTGCCAATCGCGGCTTGAATCGCAATATCAAACATTTGACGAGGGATGAATTCTTTCATCTTCTCAACAACTTGACGACCACGTGTTTGCGAGTTGTCTTTATGCGTGATGATAGCCAAAGCATCCACTTTGTCACCATTAAGCAAAATATCAACACGAACCATGCTTGATGCTTCAAAACGTTGGAAACCGTAATCCAATGATGCGTAACCACGTGATGTCGACTTCAAACGGTCAAAGAAATCGAGTACCACTTCAGCCATAGGAACGTCGTAAGTCAGTGCTACTTGGTTGCCGTGGTAAACCATATCAACCTGCACACCACGCTTTTCAATACACAAGGTAATCACATTACCTAGGTATTCAGACGGTACCAGAATGTTACAACGAGCAATCGGCTCACGAATTTCTTCAATGTCATTAACCGCTGGCAATTTAGCAGGGCTATCAACATAAAGTACCGTACCGTCAGTTTTTTCAACTTCATACACTACCGTTGGTGCGGTGGTGATAAGATCAAGGTCGTATTCACGCTCTAGACGTTCTTGAATAATCTCCATATGGAGCATACCCAAGAAGCCACAACGAAAACCAAAACCTAGTGCTGCCGAGCTTTCTGGCTCATAAAAAAGTGATGCATCGTTAAGGCTAAGTTTACCTAATGCATCGCGGAAATTTTCATAATCATCAGAAGAAACCGGGAAAAGACCAGCATAAACCTGAGGTTTCACCTTTTTAAATCCTGGTAACGCTTTTTCACATGGTGTTTTTGCTGAAGTCAACGTATCGCCAACTGGCGCACCAAGGATGTCTTTAATGCCACAAACAACCCAGCCCACTTCACCAGTATTTAATTCAGTTTGGTCGACTTGTTTTGGCGTAAAAATCCCCAAACGATCAACACCCCAAATTTGCCCGGTACTCATCACTTTAATCTTATCATTCTTCTTCAATACGCCGTTTTTCACGCGTACAAGAGAAACCACACCTAAGTAGTTATCAAACCAAGAGTCAATGATCAAAGCTTGCAGTGGCGCATCAGGATCACCTTCTGGCGCCGGAATACCAGAAACGATCTTTTCGAGTACATCATCAACCCCGAGACCAGTTTTAGCTGAACAACGAACAGCATCAATCGCATCAATACCAACGATATCTTCAATCTCTTCCGCTACACGCTCTGGTTCTGCGGCTGGCAAATCAATTTTGTTAAGAATAGGAACAACTTCCAGTTCCATTTCAATCGCAGTGTAACAGTTAGCCAAGGTTTGAGCTTCAACACCTTGACCTGCATCCACTACTAATAATGCACCTTCACAGGCGGCAAGAGAACGGGAAACTTCATAAGAAAAGTCAACGTGTCCAGGAGTATCGATAAAGTTGAGCTGGTATGTCTCGCCATCTTTTGCTTGGTAGTCGAGCGTCACACTCTGCGCTTTGATGGTGATGCCACGCTCACGTTCAAGATCCATAGAATCGAGAACTTGAGCTGCCATTTCACGATTACTCAATCCACCACAAACTTGGATTAAACGGTCAGAGAGGGTCGACTTACCATGGTCGATGTGGGCGATAATCGAAAAGTTACGAATGTGCTTCATAGGTTTGGGATGACTAAACTCTTGCAAAAAGGAACATAAGAACGCGACATCAAGTGGCGTTTCCATAAAGTTGGCAGATTCTACCCAATTTCGATAGGGATCGCATCATAAATTAGGCAATGGGCTCACCGAGGACTCGAACCAAAACCACTTCAAGCTGTGAACGTTTTTCAAGAACGGTGGAGAATTGCTTGGCAATGATGATCCCAACGGCGATAAAAAGTGCCGCGCTCATAATCACCAAACCTTCGTCACCATTAAACATAGGGGCAATAACAGCATCACCGAGCCAAGCTCCAAGCATCATCATAAATAACGGTACTAGGTAAACCAAAGCCGCCGATTGAAGTAAGCTTTTTTCAGGAAAACCAATTTCAATCACCTGACCAGGCTTGACTGTTTTGTCTGTATTGAGTTGCCAGTGCAGTGTTTTGTTGCCCACAGCTTTAGAAACAATCCCCGTCCCACAACTTTTTGATGAAGAACAAGTGCTGCAACTGGTCTGCTGTTCACAACTGAGTTCAACATGAAACCCTTGTTGCTTTAATTGAACAGAAGTCACTGTCGCCAACGCCGTCATCATGGTGCCATCACCTTATTGGTTTTGTTTATCGCTTTAAACGTAATTGACTGAGCAATACGCTTAGCGGTTTCTGGTGGAATATCACCCACCACCGAGACCTCATTATTGCCTTTCACAAAACTATGTAAAGTACGGCGACCTTGGCGAACCAATTGACCTTTTAACGAATAATTGTCGCTATCTGAAATATACACAGAGAAACTGAACAAACCATCGCTAAACATTTGGCTTTCAACCAAACGTTCAGTAATGGCCATACGGTAGCGGTTCAGTTCTTTGGGTTCGAAACCACCAGGGGTCCAACCTACATTCCAAAAACTTTCGTTAAGGTTACCCTTTGGTAAAGACAATACTTCCGGAAGTTTGACGGCATTGAGCCCTTCCATCGCATCGGCAAGTTTGTCGCTGATCGCATAAGATATGGTGCGATATTGCTCTAATACTTCACCATCTCTATCAACTAAATCTGCTCGTAGTGGCAAATAACTGGCTTCATCAACCCATAAAACATAGGAATAACGCAGCCCATCTTTAGGCACAATACGCACAACCTGACAAGCAGTACCCGCTTCGCGAGCACGACCGACTTTAACAAAGTCGTAATATTGGCTTAATGCGCCAACATCGCTATCGAGCATAGGAATCGTCGGTGCAACCATTGAGCTCGACTCGATGGTGAACGGATCTACGCCTGGCTCAATGTAACTGACTTCATCACCACGACGAATCACTTCTCTGACCGGCCCACTGAGATAGACGAGGTGAGCAAATTGTTGGTTACTTTTACTCGCATGACGATACAGTAAAGGTTCGATACTGCTTTTCTTAATAAGAATGTAAGACAGCTCATAATTTAAGTGCTGACTGGCTTCGTTCATTTGAAGCAACAAAGCCTCTGCAGGTTGGTCATCTGCAAAGGCTAATGTAGAGTTCAAACTGAACAGCGCCAACGCACTGATCAGGTATTTATTCATTCAGCTACCGATTGATGTACATCGTTGTGCAAACTAGCATTTTCACTATTTAAGCGAAGTTGCAGCTCGTAATCTTGTAATAACGCGTTAACGCGGCGGCGTTGCTCTTGCATATTAGCATCATTGTTGTGTCGCTTGACAGAATCACGAGTCAAGCTAACCGGTTCAACACTACCAGTGAACGGTACTGTTTGTAATACAGGTAATTGATCACCTTGAGTAGCGGTTGGATCACTACCACTGTATTGCTGCACCCCCAAAACAACCACAAGCGAGACACAAGCAGCCACAGCGACTTGTCCAAACTGAGAAAGCCATGCTGGTAATTGTCGACGGGCTTGCGATGACGTAGGTTGAGACTCACGATTTCCATGCTGAATATCAACAACAGAGGCCGAATGTAAACGACTGTGCGTAGGCTCACTTTCCAATGCTAACGCCACACTTTCTGCAATATTCCATTCAACTCGTACTGGGGCATCACCACGCATCACATCACCAATTACATGGTAATTCTTCCACGTTTGTAAACTTTCTTGGTCAAGCTCTAATTCTTGGATTAGTGCCTTATCGACCATTTCCCCATCCATGAGTGCTGAAAGTTTTTCTTTGTCAGCCATTATTTATTCACCATATTCATTACTGGTTTGAACGCTATAAAAGAGGTTTTATCTTCTTTTCTACCGCTTCACGAGCACGGAAGATACGCGAACGCACCGTTCCTACAGGACAATCCATAACTTCTGCGATTTCCTCGTAACTTAAGCCTTCAAGCTCACGCAACGTCATCGCCGTTTTTAAATCTTCAGGTAACGCTTCTATCGCACTGAACACTACCTGTTGCAATTCTTTGGACAACGTAATGTTCTCAGGGTTCGATATTTCTTTTAGCGCATTACCATTTTCATAATATTCAGCATCTTCAGCATCAACATCATTTGCGGGTGGCCTACGGCTCTGCGCAACAATGTGATTTTTAGCAGTATTGACAGCAATACGGTATAGCCAAGTGTAAAACGCGCTTTCTCCACGAAAAGTTGGGATAGCACGATACGCCTTGATGAATGCCTCTTGGGCGACATCCGCTACATCTCCAGAATTGCTCACATACCGAGAAATAAGGTTGCAGACTTTATTTTGGTATCTTAAGACCAAAAGGTTAAACGCTTGCTTATCCCCACTCTGAACTCGCTCAATCAATACCTGATCGGTCAACTGCTCGTTCATTCGAGCGTGTACTCCTATTGTTATTCCCCTTACCTTCTCAGATATGGGCATTCATTATGCAAAGTGTAGTATTGACACCACCGCTTACATGAGCACTATTGTGACTCAAGGAAGAATGGGAAGTTCCATTCTGTCTAAAAATATTTGCCATTCACAATCGATAAGTGTGACGTAACTTCAATTCGGCAAACCTCACAACATAGTGAGGGTCGATAGTACGAAAGACAATGGCATTGACTAAAGTATTGCATTTTAACGAGATAATTTACCTTTATTTTATCTAGATGATCGAAGTCCCGCTTACGCAGCTAATGGATATACCAAAACTACTTGGAGTTACAGGTAAACGAACGCCGCCAACACCGCAGCATCTTCAAGTAAGAAGGGATAAAACCTTGCGACTTAAGCACTTCAAGAGTATAGATACATGCAGTACATTTTTTAAATAAGAGTTGGATAACTCTACTATAGTTCGGGAATTTAAAAGTTTTATGAACGCAAACCGTGAACATCAATGTGATGTATTAGTGGTAGGTAGTGGTGCAGCAGGCTTGTCGTTAGCTCTGCGTGTAGCAAAACATGGAAAAGTAATTGTTCTAAGCAAAGGACCTCGCAGTGAGGGGGCCACCTATTACGCTCAAGGAGGAATTGCGGCTGTTTTTGACGAATCAGACAGTATTGAATCACACGTTGAAGATACACAAATCGCAGGGGCTGGTATTTGTGAAGAAGATACCGTGCGCTTTATCGCAGAACACGCGAAAGAGAGTGTTCAGTGGCTAATTGATGGCGGTGTTCCTTTCGACAGAGAAGAAAATGACAGTGATGAAGCTCCTCGTTATCATTTAACTCGCGAGGGTGGTCATAGCCATCGACGTATCCTTCATGCTGCCGATGCAACTGGCATGGCGATGCAAACTTCCCTTCAAGATAATGTTCATAACCACCCAAACATCACCATTCTTGAACGTCATAATGCATTAGATTTGATCACTGAAGACAAAGTTGGTGGTGACAAACAAAAAGTCATTGGCGCTTATGTTTGGAACCGTAATCAAGAACACGTTGAAACCATCCGCGCGAAATTCGTGGTCTTAGCCACAGGGGGCGCATCGAAGGTATATCAATATACATCCAATCCCGATGTCTCTTCTGGTGATGGCATTGCCATGGCTTGGCGCGCAGGATGCCGCGTTGCAAATTTGGAGTTTAATCAATTCCACCCAACCTGCTTGTTCCATCCTGAGGCTCGTAACTTTCTTTTGACAGAAGCATTACGTGGCGAAGGAGCATTTTTAAGACGCCCTGATGGCTCACGCTTTATGCCTGATTTTGATGAGCGTGGAGAACTGGCACCGCGTGATGTGGTTGCCCGAGCGATAGATTTTGAGATGAAACGCCTAGGTGCTGATTGCATGTACCTAGACATCAGCCATAAGCCTGCTGATTTTATCGAAAAACACTTCCCCACCATCCATTCTCGTCTAATGGAATTGGGGATTGATATGACCAAAGAGCCGATCCCGATAGTGCCTGCTGCACACTATACTTGCGGGGGGGTAATGGTCAACAAGCAAGGTCAGACCGACATCAAACACCTTTATGCAATCGGTGAAGTCAGCTATACCGGGCTACATGGTGCTAACCGTATGGCTTCAAACTCGTTACTTGAGTGTGTTGTCTATGCATGGTCTGCGGCGCAACATATTCTGAAAGCACTGCCTGAAGCACAACTTCCTCCAAGTTTACCAGCTTGGGATGAAAGTAAAGTGAATAACTCAGATGAAGAAGTTGTTATTCAACATAACTGGCACGAGCTGCGTCTATTCATGTGGGATTACATGGGCATCGTACGTACTGACAAGCGTTTGGAGCGTGCATTACGTCGCATCCAATTGCTGCAACAAGAAACTCATGAGTACTACAGTCATTTCCGTGTTTCGAACAATTTATTGGAACTGCGAAATTTATTGCAAGTCGCCGAGCTGATGGTTCGCTGTGCAATGCAACGCAAAGAAAGCCGTGGTTTGCATTACACATTGGACTACCCACAATTGGCCGAAGATAGCGGGCCTACAATTCTGACACCGCAAGGCTAGGAATAAACATGTAGTTAAACAAAAGGAGTCTTTATGGCTCCTTTTGTTGTTTATTGATTTGCCCTAATCGAACCAATAGCTGTCGATACAGTTCATCACTACAAGTGTCTCGCCACAATAGATAGCGCTGCCCACATTCTGAGTACAGCACAAGCACCATAAACGAAAATTGCAATGAGACCTTTTCAATAATAAATGTCTGTTCAAGCCACTGACATCTGTCATCCTTATGCAAGGTAACATCACCGCTAACACATGGAGGCAATAGATCGAATTGGTAACCCGCTGACAATAAGAAGATGATAAAGAAGAGAGTCGAAACAAGAGGAAGAGGAGAAATCAACAACGCCCATATGACCAACATCAACAATATGATATGAGCCAAACAGGCGAAATAAGAAGCTTGAAGTGTAAACTTAACGTACTTTGCTGAGGTTATGAGCGACAATCTTGTCCACCATAGCGGCATGCCCTAAATTTTCACTGCGACCATGCCCCATGATCCACATGAATAGATCTGGATCATCACACTCCAGTAGGGAAACGAAATCTCGTTGTTCAGTTTCACCAAGCGAGTCGAAGCATTCTTCAAAAAATGGCATTACAACCACATCTAACTCTAGCATTCCTCGACGGCAGGCCCACTTAATTCTTGCTTTTTCTTCAGTGGTGTACATCGGTTTTCCTCACCTTATGTTTATTTGCGCAGAGTGTATCAAGCGGATGGTAATTCAACTAGTAGATGAGTCACAGTCCCTGTTCAAGCTGACAAAAAAACTGAACCAGACTAACATAGTGTCTACATTTTACTTTTTAGGTAGACAAACATGGACTGGCAAAACGCATTTACACCTCTCTCAGTGACCGCCAATGACACGCTTCCCCCCTTAATGATGTCTCATCTCAATTCATGGGGAGCAATCACCATGAAGGGCGATGACAAAAAAGCCTATTTGCAAGGTCAAGTGACCTGCAACGTAGTTACCCTTGAGGAAACACAATCCACATTCGGTGCACATTGTGACGCCAAAGGTAAGGTTTGGTCAGTGTTTCGCCTTTTTCACCACAATAATGGTTATGCGATGTTCCAACCATTATCAGCGATAGAAGCAGAGCTCAACGAACTGAAAAAGTACGCGATTTTTTCAAAAGTAGAGATAAAACAAAGTCAAGATGTTGCTTTAGGTGTATTCGGTGACAACGCTGAACAATACATTAATGCATTAACTAAAGATCAAGGTGATGTTCGCAGTATTGAAGGTGGTAGCGCTGTAAAAATATCACCACAACGTTGGCTATTACTGATAACTGAACCTATCGCACAAAAGCTCATCAGCAGCAGTGATGCCACTAAAGTCAGCGAAGTACTTTGGACACGTTTTGATATCGAAGAAGGTATTCCGCTTATCACTCAAGTAGATCAAAGAGAACACATTCCTCAAGCGTTGAACTTGCAAGCGCTGAATGGAATTAGTTTTAGTAAAGGTTGTTATACTGGTCAAGAAACAGTAGCTCGCGCTAAATACCGTGGTATCAACAAACGGGCCATGTACCTTGTGCAAGGCAATACCGAGCAAGCATTGAACAGTGATGAACCCATTGTATTGGAGCGTTCGGTCGGTGAGAATTGGCGTAGTGTTGGGCACTTACTCGCCTATTATACCTTTGCCGATCAAACAGCCATTGGCTTGATTGTGCTGCCTAACAATTTAGAAGATGACACTCAATTTCGTCTAGCTAATAAACCTAGCACTCGTTGGTTGATCCAAACGTTGCCTTATTCTCTTGAAGATGAATAACACATTCGATACACACATCACTCGTTATTTAACAGAGCAAGGGGTCTCTTATCGCCTAATGCCCCATCAAACTCCAGCGAAAACGATTGAAGATGCCGCCAAGCAGCGCGGCATTCACCCAAAGCAAATGGTAAAGTCGATAGTTTTAAAAGAGTTAGGTGGCCGATATGCACTCGCCTGCGTTCCGGGAAATAAAGCTGTTGATCCCAAAAAAGTACGCGCCATATTTCAGGGACGTCGTATGACCTGTGTGAATATCGAAGACGTTGCACTCATTACAGGCTACCAAGTAGGCACTGTCACGCCATTACTGCTACTCACATCAATGCCTATCATATTTGATAGGCAACTACTGAATGAGCAACAAGTAACTATCAGCAGTGGTACCCAAATGGCTGGAATCGCACTTCGCTGTCAAGATTTAGTCGCGCTTTGCCATCCAATTATCGCAGACATCGTCCGCTGAACAATGAAACAATGTAATCCATTACATTATTTCGTGAGCAATTCCGAAATACATTAAAATTGACGGTGAATTTTTAGTCAAAATTAAAACATAAATAGTCATTGCGAGTTTTTTAACGTACTCTTGCAGACGTTGGTCAAAGCATAATCAGAATGAACATTCTTTTGTATCCTTCACCAACAAAAAAGTGAATCCACTGATTGTTTCAGGACATCCACTTTTTGTGTAATGCATCTGTGACTATTCGCCCGCACATTTAGCGGGCATTTTTTTGTCAGAAAATTCACCAAAAATTATCACATTTAAATAAAATGCAACTATTATTAAAAGTGTCATATTGTTCGGGCTTAATAAGCACCGAGTAAAACAAGGGCAAGTTCATTAGCAAACCCTGTTTTGAGGAAAACATCACACGAACTTGGATATTTATCCAAAATTTTGCCAACAGCAGCACAAATATCCAAACAAGTTAGGCTTTACTGCATAATCCCCTATTAATATCACACTATTTTTAACGGGGGTTTAATATAATTTGCAGTGCAAGAACAATAGAAGGATCGTAGTATGAGACTGTTTAAGCGCTATACACCGGGGATGATTGCAAAACACGTAAGTCGTCTTTTTAAAGGAAGAATTTACATTTACGGTGTGGGAAAATTTGAATTTAATAATGGCAAATTGGTCTTGCCAGAGCGTGCAGAGAAACGCCATTTCCAAACAGTAAAAGAAGTGAATCAGGAAATAATGAGATTACGTTGCGCTTACGCTTGATGCAGTTTTAACGACAGAATTTACAAGGGTTGGCGATTTGCCAACCCTTTTGCTTTGTATCAAGTAATAACTTTAAGGTTCCAACAACACCATTTTGCTTTTTGCCAAATCAGGTAGGTGGCCTTTTAAACCTAATGCTCTCTTCATAATCTCGTCTTTTGCTCCGGGAAGATGGCCAGCTAAACGCATCCCAATACCTCGAATCAATTTCTTCGCTGGGTTGTCACCTTCGAACAAATCTTTAAAACCTTGCATCGCTGCTATCATTTTCGCCGCTTCCGCTTTACGCCAACGCTCATAGCTACGTAGATTACTCTTAGTCCCCACATCTTCACCTTTAGACCAAAGTGCAAGCACTTCTTGAGCTAAACTGGCGGCATCTAATAATCCGAGGTTAACGCCCTGCCCCGCAAGTGGGTGAATGGTATGTGCAGCATCGCCAACCAACGCAATACGCTCAAGGGCAAAGTCTCTTGCATAACGCATTTTTAGTGGGAAAGCCGCTCGTTCTCCAACCACTTCACATAGACCTAAACGGTGATCAAACTCTACAGTTAGCATCTTATTGAACTCATGCTCCGACAAATGTACCAAGCGTTCTGCGCGGCTTGGTTCCGTTGACCAAACAATGGAACTCATATGAGGATCATTCATCGGTAAGAATGCCAGAGGACCTTGCGGTGTAAAGATTTGTCTTGCCGTTGATTGGTGAGGCTCACTTGTGCGAATGTTAGCAACAATCGCACTGTGCCCATAATCCCAGTGAGTCAGAGGAATATCCTGCTGTTGACGGACCCAAGAATTCGCACCATCAGCTCCGACAACCAGTTTCGCCGTCAATGATTGCCCATTATCTAATGTCAACCAAGCCTCACTTTCACCGACAGCCAAAGATTGACATTTTGTTGGCATGTATAGCGTCACATTAGCCTGCTTTTTCACTTGCTCTAGCAGCGCTAACTGAATCACTCTGTTTTCGACAATATGTCCTAAGTCTGGTTGAGTCAGTTGGTTAGCACTAAATTCAATGCGTGCAAAACTGTCACGCTCCCATACTTCCATCGCAGAATAAGGTGCAGCACGGCGCTGCAAAATACCCGACCATGCATCAAGATTACGCAAAATCATTTCGCTAGAACGACTTAAAGCTGACACTCGTACATCGGGTAGTTCGTTAAGCTCACCATTGGGGACATTACCCTCGATCACGGCAATACGAAGATCGCTGTGCTTAAAGGAGGCCGCTAATGCTAAGCCGACCATTCCACCACCAACAATCGCAATATCAACGCTTTGCATCATATTCAAACCTTTTTATCGATTAACCACGCCGAGTGTACGACGCAGCAGAGGCATTTTTAGCCACGGTAAATTATCCATCATCGCCAGTCCTACATTTCGACCAATGCGAGTCGCTAACCAATCATTAGAAAACAGATGCACCAGTGATGAGGTCAAGGTAATCGTCGCTAATCTGTCTTGCTCGCGGCGCTGTTTAAAAGCATGTAAACCACGATACTCCCCCACATCACTCAATTGCTTGACCAGTTCATCGGCCAAACTAACTACATCTCGAATGCCTAAATTAAAACCTTGCCCTGCGATAGGATGTAAGGTTTGAGCCGCATTACCAACAATAGCAAAACGATGCGATATATTTTGCTCTCGGTAGCGTAATATTAATGGGTAACTGGCACGAGCACCCACTTTATTCATTTTACCTAAACGCCAACCAAATGCTTGTTGAAGCTGCAATAAGAAAGCGTCATCGCTTAAGCTGAGTATCTGTTGTGCTTTTTCTGGTGGTAAACACCACACTAAAGAGAGGCGATTATCACTCATGGGTAACAGTGCAACAGGGCCATCTGCAGTAAAACGTTCGAAAGCTCGTCCCTGATGCGGTTGCTGAGTCAGTACATTGGCAATAACAGCAACTTGCTCAAAATCATGCTCATATAGAGCTAACCCCACCTGTTCACAACAAGTGGAAATAGCGCCATCTGCCGCAACCAGTAATTTCGCCGCTATGTTTTGCCCATCAGCCAGTGTTACTACTACACTTTTCTCACTGCGTTCAACTTGCAGAACTGATTGGGGACAAAACAATTCAATGTTTGAACATTGCGCTATTTGCTGGGCATAAATCAGCCCGACATCAGCTAATTCAACCACATAACCCAACGCATCTAAACCCAATTGATGATGAGTTATATCCGTCATTCCCGCATGAGTACGATCTGACACGTGAATGTGTTCAATGGCGGTTGCTACCTTTTGTAGCGAATTCCATAAACTTAGGCGCTGTAGAATTTGCACCGTACCATACGACAAAGCAATGCAACGAGAATCAAAGCCTGGGTGAGCTTCACTATCGGCTTGATACGCTTCAACTACAGCAATGGTTAACTGACCTTGAGACAGGCGATCTAGCGCCAAAGCAAGTGTTGCACCAGCCATTGCGCCACCCGCAATAATCACATCAAATTGCTTCACAACAACCTCACATTAATGAATAGTTGGCTTAGTTTCTTGTACTGGTTTAATGCCAAATTCCGCATGAATGATCAGTACGCAAGCTTTGATGTGTTCGATCACTTGTTCCAATAGCTGGGCTTGCTCATTTAAATCGTCATCTTCATCAATGCCCAACTTGGCGATTTCTTCTAAATCCGCTAATGCTTCTTTAGATTCTGCAGATGCTTTTTTTAACGCCGTGCCCACCAATCCTAACCCAGAGATGAAGTGGTTCACCCAATCTGCGACGCCATCGACTAAATCAAATAAGCTAGCCCCTGCCTCATCATCTGGTAGTAACAAAGAGAGTTCGATATCTGAACCTGTGATTTCATTTTTGGTGATTTCAAGCGTTTGATCAGCAAGTGTCAATGCGCGATCCGGCCAACCCATACCATCATTGGTATAATCAAAAATCAAAGGCTGCCAGCTTTTGTCACTGAGGCTTAAGCCACCCGCAAGCATACCAGCGAGTAACCCGTGTAATTCAGCAGGGTTTACTGCAAGCGCCGCCGATTGAAGTTCAGTGGCAAAGGAAAGATAAGTTGGCAGTGTTTTTTCGCTCATGAGTGACTCATTCTAAAATCAAATAAACTTGATCCTACCACTTCGCTCCAACTGCGAAAATGCTCAAAGCACCAATTGTGAGTAGCTTTTGTTCAATTTGTCCAATTACTGTGTTTTTAGTCCCTCATTTTTATCGCTCTTGTCTGAAAAGCTTGAATCTTAGTGACGCTTTACCTATAGTTTCCACCTCGATGGTCATGTGAGTAGCACCATCTTAGACAGCGCGAAAAGAGTTCATCCATCATGAGTAATCAAGCGGTAGACGTAGAAATTTTAGGAAAATTGACTCGTGTTAATTGTCCATCAGGACAAGAGCAGTCATTGATCCAAGCGGCTCAAGATCTTGATAATCGATTGAAAGAGATGGCAGAGCGTACTAAGGTTACTAATGAAGTAAAACTACTGACCATTGCTGCATTGAATATTTGCTATGAGCTACAAACCAAGCAAAATGAAAGTGCAGGCAAACAGAATCAATTAACCGAGCGTATGGAAAAGCTCGCCGCATCATTAGATGATGTACTTAGTAAAGTAAAGCACGGACAGCAGTAGCATTACAGTAAAAACCAAATTTACCCTAGAGTGTTCGTCAGGCGGATTTAAGTCCCTGAGCCGATAAGCAACACCAAAGGGTTAGTATTTGGTAACTATTGAGCAAGCTCGGCTCGTACCGAGAAGCCTACGGTTATCATTGCTGATCCGCCTTGAACCAGCTGGTTCAAGGGCCAAAATCCTCAACGGCACTCCGGGGTATTCCTATGCAACTTTCTCGTCAAACCATTAGAAAAAACATTCGCCAACAACGTAACCAATTATCATCGGCTCAACAGCATAACGCTGGGCTTGATCTTGTTACTCAATTTTCTACGTTAGATGAACTAGATATAAGCCAACATATTGCCTTATATCTAGCAAGCGATGGTGAGTTAGACACTCAACCACTCATAGAATGGCTATGGCAACAAGGCAAATACACTTACCTTCCCGTTTTACACCCGTTCTCTGCCGGCCATTTACTGTTTCTTCATTATGATGCCAATACACCAATGGCAACCAATAAGTACGGTATCGCCGAACCCAGACTCAATCAGACTTTGGTCCTTCCAGTAAATCAACTCGATATCATCTGTACACCACTGGTCGCTTTTGATAAACAAGGTCAGCGACTCGGTATGGGCGGTGGATATTATGATCGAACTCTAGAGACGTGGTTTAAAACTGGAATAGGAGCACAACCGATTGGACTAGCCCACGATTGTCAATATGTTGAAAGCCTCCCAAGCCAAGCGTGGGATATCCCTTTACCTAAAATAGTGACCCCGAGCCGAATCTGGCAATGGGAATCGTAAATTATTGAGGCTATAATCGCGCCCGCTAAGACACGTTACCCCATTAATCGATATCAGGAGATTGGCATGACTCAAGATGAAATGAAAAAAGCCGCCGGCTGGGCTGCTCTAAAATACGTAGAAAAAGGCAGCATTGTTGGTGTCGGTACAGGCTCAACTGTGAATCACTTCATCGATGCATTAGGCTCAATTAAAGATGATATTAAAGGTGCCGTATCAAGCTCTATCGCCTCAACAGAAAAACTGAAAGGCTTAGGTATTGAAGTATTTGACTGCAATGATGTAATTAAACTTGATGTTTATGTCGATGGTGCTGATGAAATCAACCCAACCCGCGATATGATCAAAGGTGGTGGCGCAGCACTGACTCGTGAAAAAATCGTTGCGGCAATTGCCGATAAATTCATTTGTATTGTTGATGGTACAAAAGCGGTCGATTTCTTAGGCAAATTTCCATTACCTGTCGAAGTGATCCCAATGGCTCGTTCTTATGTTGCTCGTGAGCTCGTCAAGCTTGGTGGTGACCCAGAATATCGCCACGGTGTCGTCACCGATAACGGCAACATTATTTTAGATGTGCATGGCCTAAAAATTACTGATGCAAAAGCACTGGAAGATAAAATCAACGGCATTGCAGGAGTAGTCACCGTTGGTTTATTTGCTCACAGAGGGGCTGATGTGGTAATCACCGGTACTGCAGAAGGTGCAAAAATCGAGGAGTAACGCACATAATTGCGAAACTTTCCGTTATTTGATTACAAACGGTACCATTAGGTGCCGTTTTTCGTGGCTATCTTGCAGAAAATTATTCCTTATTCCGTAATTTTCTTACCCAAAACAAAAAAAGTTTGTTACTTTATTATTCAGAAGACGCACAGGGAAACGCTTATCTTCCTGCAAAATGGTTAATCATCCTCTTTATTTAACTTTTTTGCTCTATGTGCGCCGCATTTGCCCACCTTTCCATTTTAAGGACGAGAATAATGGCCAAAGTTTCACTGGAAAAAGAAAAAATCAAGATTCTGCTTCTTGAAGGACTTCATCCTTCTTCTGTTGAAGTACTGCAATCAGCCGGCTATACCAATATAGAATACTATAAAGGCTCTCTGGATGACGCAGAACTGCTTGAAGCGATAAAAGATACGCATTTCATCGGTATTCGTTCCCGCACAAATTTGACGGAAAAGGTCATTAATGCCGCAGAGAAATTAGTGGCTATTGGCTGTTTTTGTATTGGTACTAACCAAGTGAATCTTGACGCAGCAGCCAAGCGCGGTATTCCAGTATTCAACGCCCCATTTTCAAACACTCGCAGTGTCGCAGAGCTTGTTCTTGGTCAAATATTGCTTCTGCTACGTGGTATTCCTGAAAAAAATGCGCTGGCTCACCGCGGTATCTGGAAAAAAAGCGCCGACAATTCTTATGAAGCTCGTGGTAAACGCTTAGGCATCATCGGTTACGGCCATATCGGTACCCAACTTGGTATCATTGCTGAGAACTTAGGGATGCGAGTCTATTTCTACGACATCGAAAATAAGCTATCACTCGGCAATGCGACACAAGTTCACACCATGAGTGAGCTATTGAATAAATGTGATGTGATTTCATTGCATGTACCAGAGACTCCTGACACAAAAAACATGATGGGCAAAGAGGAGTTTGCACGCATGAAGCCTGGAGCCATTTTTATCAATGCGGCTCGTGGAACTGTGGTTGATATTCCAGCATTATGTGATTCTTTAGAGTCTGGTCATTTGGCTGGTGCGGCGGTTGACGTATTCCCAGAAGAGCCGGGAACCAATTCAGATCCGTTTGAAACACCATTGATGAAGTTTGACAATGTTATCCTGACTCCTCATGTTGGTGGCTCAACACAAGAAGCACAAGAAAACATCGGTATTGAAGTTGCTGGCAAGTTAGCGAAATATTCAGATAACGGTTCAACGTTGTCGAGCGTTAACTTCCCTGAAGTATCATTGCCAATTCATCGTAACAGTTCACGTTTACTGCACATCCATGAAAACCGCCCTGGTATTCTGACACAAATTAACACCATCTTTGCCGAAGAAGGGATTAACATTGCTGGTCAATATCTACAAACGTCTGCTGAGATCGGTTATGTGGTTATCGATGTAGAAACGGCACGCTCAGAAGAAGCATTAGCGAAACTGAAAAGCATTGCAGGAACAATTCGCGCGCGTATTCTTCACTAATCCGCACGTTGACAACATTCGCTACCTTTAAAGAGGATGGCGAATGTAGGAAAAAGTAAAGAGGCCACAATTGTGGCCTCTTTCATTGTCGATTGTTAACCAATCACGCTTTAAGTGCTCGCTCTCCGCGAGCAATGCCAACCACGCCACTACGCGCTACTTCGATAACATCAGTTACTTCAGATAAGGCCTGAATGAAAGCGTCTAATTTCTCGCTCGTTCCAGTCAATTGAACGGTATATTGTGATGCTGTGACATCAATAATCTGACCACGGAAAATATCAGCGGTACGTTTCACTTCGGCACGAGCAAAACCACTCGCTTTCACTTTAACCATCATTAACTCACGTTCAATATGCTCGAGCTCAGAAACCTCTTGCACTTTAAGCACATCAATCAACTTATGCAGTTGCTTTTGGATCTGCTCAAGTTGCATTTCAGTGCTCTTGGTTGTGATATTTAAGCGCGATAGCGTTTCATCATCCGTTGGCGATACGGTAAGTGATTCAATGTTATAGCCACGTTGAGAGAATAGACCAACAACACGAGACAACGCTCCTGGTTGGTTTTCCAATAATAGTGAAATAATATGTCTCATATTAGGTTCTCTCCGTTTTGCTTAACCACATTTTATCCATCCCTTCGCCTTTAATTTGCATTGGGTACACGTGCTCAGTTTCATCCACATTGATATCAACAAACACCAATCGATCTTTCATATCGAGCGCTTTTTTGAGGCCCGCTTCCAGTTCATCTGGTGTTGAAATGCGAATTCCGACGTGTCCATAGGCTTCCGCAATGGCAGCAAAATCCGGTACAGAACTCATATAAGAATTAGAGTGACGACCTTGATAAATGATGTCTTGCCACTGTTTTACCATGCCAAGAAAACGGTTGTTGAGATTGATAATTTTAACTGGGATATCGTATTGCAATGCTGTCGACAGCTCTTGAATGTTCATCTGAATACTGCCATCACCGGTAACAACAACAACCTCTTCCTCTGGCATAGCGAATTTAACACCCATGCCCGCCGGCAAACCAAAGCCCATCGTGCCTAAACCACCAGAATTTATCCATCGACGCGGCTTATTGAATGGATAATACAATGCCGCAAACATTTGGTGCTGACCGACATCCGATGCGACATACGCATCACCATTAGTTAGTCTATGTAAGGTTTCAATAACCTGTTGCGGTTTAATCCGTTCACTAGAGGTTTCATAAGTAAGGCATTGACGATCACGCCACACTTGGATCTCTTGCCACCATTGTTCAAGCGCTTGCTCATCATTGGTGCCACCTTGTTCCACCAGCAAATTGAGCATGGTTTCTAATACTTGATCAGCTGAACCAACTATCGGTAGATCAACCGGAACGTTTTTAGAGATTGACGATGGATCAATATCGATGTGCATGATCTTCGCATTAGGACAATATTTCTCAAGGTTATTAGTGGTACGGTCATCAAAACGTACCCCCACACCAAAAATTAAATCAGCGTTATGCATAGCCATATTTGCTTCATACATGCCATGCATACCAAGCATACCTAACGCATTTTTATGAGTTCCCGGGAAAGCACCTAACCCCATTAATGTACTCACAACAGGTAAATTTAGTGTTTCTGCTAGTTTTAGAATGTATTGATCCGCCCCCGAAATAACAGCACCGCCACCAATATATAACACTGGTTTTTTTGCTTCTAATAATGCTTTCAACGCTTTTTTTATCTGCCCTTTATGACCAGACATTGTTGGGTTATAGGAGCGTAACTTGATTGATTCAGGGTAAGCGTATGGAAGCTTGAGCTGCGGGTTCATCACATCTTTAGGCAAATCAATCACAACAGGGCCAGGGCGCCCTGTGGATGCGATGTAAAAAGCTTTTTTAATCGTTTCAGGAATATCTTCTGCTTTTTTGACCAAAAAACTGTGTTTTACGATAGGTCGAGAGACACCCACAATATCACACTCTTGAAAGGCATCATTACCAATCAGGTTATTTGGCACATTGCCTGAGATAACGATCATTGGGATGGAATCCATATAGGCGGTAGCAATACCTGTAACGGTATTGGTTGCTCCAGGTCCAGAGCAAACTAACACAACACCAGCTTTGCCTGTTGCGCGTGCATAGCCATCAGCCATATGAGTCGCAGCCTGTTCATGGCGAACCAGTACGTGCTTGATTTGGTCGGTTTTGGCGTGCAGTGCGTCGTAGATATCAAGAACAGAACCGCCAGGGTAACCGAATATTTGTTCTACACCTTCTTCGATCAGAGATTGAACCACCATCTCTGCACCAGATAACATCTTTTCTTCCGATAACATTGCCATCTTTTCTCCTTACCAGTTGCCATTCACATGGTCAGTGAATTAATCTGGTTTTACATAGTCTAGGGCTTATTCGTAGCCTAATTCGAAAACTTTCCACTTTCGGCTATGTCTTGCTCTTGTCATAACAAAAAGCAAGGTAACGCAACAACTTTAACCCTTTCTTATCATCGGGTCTAACGTTCAATAGCGCACATTTCGGAGAATATCTGGTTGGAAAGGCTGAATTCAGATAACTATCTCGACCAAACACCAAAAATTAGTTCAATAATAATAAAATAAAATAAAATAAAGCGTTAAATTTCTCAACCAACACTACTGAACATCAAAAAAGTGAGTAGATTAAAGGAATCGAATCCTCTATCCATACCATTAAAACAAAAAAATCCCCCACAAATAGAAGACCTATCACTATGGAGGATTTTTAAACAACTGAATATTTATCTTAGATAAAATTAATCGCGTTTCGACTTTTCTTTGTACATTTCTTCAATTTCATTTTGATAGCGATCATTAATCACTTTCCTACGCAATTTTTGCGTTGGAGTCAGTTCACCTTTGTCCATTGAGAAAGCTTTCGGTAATAATTTGAACTTTTTCACTTGCTCAAACTTAGCCAGCTCTTTTTGTAAATCATTGACGCGCTTTTCTAGCATCTCAACCACTTGGTTGTTTTTAATCAGCTCAAGTCGGTCATGATATTTGATGTTTAGCTCTTTCGCATACTCTTCCAAACTATCATAGCAAGGAACGATCAAGGCCGAGACAAATTTACGCGTATCAGCAATGACTGCAATTTGTTCGATAAAATGATCTTTACCAATAGCGCCTTCAATCACCTGAGGTGCAATGTATTTACCGCCAGAGGTTTTCATTAACTCTTTAATACGGTCAGTAATAAACAGATTCCCTTGTTCATCAATATGCCCTGCATCGCCTGTTTTCAAAAAACCTTGCTCATCAAACGACAGTGCGGTTTCTTCTGGCATCTTATAATAGCCACGCATCACCATCGGACCACGTATCAATATTTCGTTATTTTCACCAATTTTGACTTGCGCACTAGGCATCGACATACCGATCGAATCAGGGTTGAAACATTTATCATCCCAACATGATACCGTAGCCGTTGTTTCCGTCATTCCATAGCCAAGTTTTACGTTGATGCCGATCGCATGGAAAAATCGCCCAATCGTTTCATCTAACTTAGCGCCACCACATGGCATAAAGTTAATATTTCCACCAAGCAAAGCACGCAATTTTGATAACACAAGTTTGTCAGCAAGGGCGTAGCTTTTCTTAAGCAACAACGAAGGTTGACGATTTTCTTGATGACATAACGCCATCTTCGCCCCCATATTCACCGCCCATGTGAAAAGTACTTTTCTAATCAAAGGTGCTTTTGATACTTTTTCATGAATGGCTGAAAAGATTTTTTCGTAGAAGCGCGGTACTGCGCACATGACGGTTGGCTTTATCTCGCCCAAAGCATCACGTACCTGCATGGTATCTTGCAAATAGCAGTTAGTTGCACCGCTATATAGAATATAAAAAGTCCAAGCACGTTCAAAAACATGTGACAACGGTAAGAAACATAGTGAGACATCATCGTTAGAGATATTTAATCTCTCATCATGTCCCTCAAGCTGAGCGGCAATGTTAGCGTAGTCAAGCATGACGCCTTTCGGCTGTCCTGTTGTGCCAGAGGTATAGATAAGTGTCAGCAAATCATCCATATTGAGCTGCTCAAGGCGAGCGCCTAATTCAGATTGCTGCTCCTCTGCCGACGATTCAACAAAAGAGTGCCAGTGAGTTGCAGAGGCAAACCCTTTAAGATCAATGTTATCACTCATGGCGATAATCAATTCGAGCTGTTCACACTCGTCAAAAAAGCTCATCGCTGCATCGTATTGTTCCTGTTCACCAACGAACAGCACTTTTACATCAGCATCTTGCACAATATAGCTAGCTTGATCAGCAGTATTGGTTGGGTAAATAGGAACGGTTACCGCTCTAAGCTGTAACGAAGCAATATCCGCAATGGTCCATTGCGGCATGTTGTTAGAAAAAATCCCGATCTTATCTTGGATTTTTATCCCTTGAGATAACAGTGCAAGCGACATCGCGTCAATACGTTGTCCAAATTGCTTCCAACTAATCCCGTGCCACTCTTTATCTATTTTGTGTTTTAGAGCAACGCGGTCACAGCCTTTAGCTATCTGTTCACGAATTCGTTTTACGATATGAAAATTTAAATTGGGCATCATTTTTACCTATGGCTTACACATGTAAGCTTTTTGAGCGCACAAGTGTACATTTGAAAGCGAAAAAGGCAACTGACGGATATCAAACTTATCAATTAATTCTCCATATAAAAAAGCCTTGAACTAGCATTTCTAGTTCAAGGCTAAAGAGACGTCAGGCTAGTATCAGCAAGCCACTAAGTTTATACAGTAAGCCTAGTTTAATGCGACAACTTCACCACAAATCATCATCAATTGATCTCGTAACCAAATGTGACCTTTGTCTTTTTCGCTTGATTCATGCCAGCTCAGATAGCCACTGATTTGCCCATTTTCAAACGGGAAGTCTAGAATTTGTAGCTGATCGCGATTAGCTGCATTTTCTACCATCCAACGAGGAGCAATCGTCACCAATTCAGACTGACCAACCACATAAAGAACATTACTTAAGCTTGTGCCTTCATAATACGGCACACATTCTAGTTCACGATAAGCTTGTTCAGAGAAGCTACGTTGACCATGAACTCGAGATAATTTGGCATGCTTTTCGTTAAGCAGTGTTTCCGGAGTAACCAAACCATCAATGCGTGGGTGAGATTTTGCAGCGACCACCACTAATTCATCTTGGAAAATTTCGGTACTTGAGAAACCTTGCTCATCAAAGCGAGCATAATCAATCACGAAATCAATTTCTTGATAACGCATACGCTCAGCTAATAAACGGTCAAATTCCGCATCAAGATGGAGTTGTACTGATGGTGCCTGCTCATGCACTGAAGACATTATTCTTGGAGCAAAACGCATATCACAAGGGCTGCAAATCGCCAGTTTGAATAAACGAGTCGAAGTTTCTGGAGAAAACACAGAGCTTGGAAGCTCATTACGAATAAGTTGTAGTGCTTGGCGAATCGGACCAAACAATTGACGAGCACGTTGTGTCGGTTGAATACCTCGACCTTGGCGCATGAACAACTCATCATTAAACATCACTTTTAAACGTGCAACAGCGTTACTTACTGCTGGTTGAGACATACCCAAATTGTGGGCTGCACGAGTAATATTCTGTTCTTGCATTACTGCATCAAAAACAGTCAGCAGGTTTAGATCCACACCACGTAATGTGCTTTCCATGCGGTAACTAGCAATAGCGCTCATTGCATCTTTTTTATCTAACATTTGGGGACGCCTCTTGTTGTTATCGTCAACATAGTCAAAGTTAATATCTTAGAAAGAGATAACCTGTGATTGTTATACATACCCAGCAATGACTGGGCCGGAGGCTACTATCTGCTAAGCATTTATCGATTAGCAACAAGATTGATAAAATATCAGTTTTTTTTATCCATGCTTAAAGATTTCCTTTATTAATCAATATGATGGGTTTTTATAAAAAAGCGTAAAACACATTAATTTATACGTTTTACCAAATGCATTGAGCACACTTATTAATTGGCTTCCACACTTGAAGTTTATTCATAGGGTTGATTGATTGCAGTTTAAAATCAGAATCGTGGTCAATATTAGCTAAATTTAACATAGGTGGGAAAATCGACTTGTCGCCATAACAATTGACTCAAGTCATGATGATTATCCCACTGGCCTTGTTGTACCCATTCGACAATCGCTTTAGCAACATCAGGATAAGTCACTCGCTCAACTTGCTTATCATCTAACCAATCGCGTAATGCCGACGGGTCCAGAAAATCCATTGATGATGCAAGTCCTAGATTCTCAAGTGTCGCAACATTGCTTTGCTGTTCAAACTGACCAGTTAGTGGTTTAAGCAATAGTTTTTTGCCAATAGAAAGAGCTTCCGAAGGCAATTCAAAACCCCCATTGGCAATAACACCATCGCAACGATGTAGATGATATTGAAAACCTTGATGGCACAGTGGACGTAGCTCTACATTTTCAATATGGCACTCTTCAACTACTAATGGGTGATAACACACAAATGCTTGTTTTGAAAAACGGCACAGCAGTTCAAGCATGTCATCAACATTTTCAAAGGGAAGATAGACTAAAATAAAATGTTCGTTAGATGTATGTTGCTCTGAACGATAAACAATAGGAGGAAGGATCGGTTGGTCAAAATGATACCAATGCAACCCGAGATAGTAATCAGCAGGTGCAAAGCGTCCAATGATCGTCTTATCCAACCAACTCGCCCCTTTGATTGGTACTTGATGACGAAAAGCATTTTGATGGCTTATGCCTATACACGGTATACCTTGCCGTTTCGCTGCCCATGCTGAAATCGGTTCAAAATCATTAATTACTAAATCATACCCTGAAAGGTCTAACTGGCGGACCTCATTGTAGAATGTCATCAAATTATTATTGAGCGCCGTTTTAACATAGTTGACTTGTCCTTGCTCTGTTTCAAAAGTAAAACCACGCCGGGTTTGATAATCACCAAAGCTCTCCATCGAAAAATATTTTGCCTTATCTCGACCAGAAAAAAGAAATTGCACTTCAATATCTGTCTGTTTAAACGCTTCACTCATGACTCGAGAGCGAGCAATATGGCCATTTCCTGTACCTTGCACTCCATACAAAATTTTCAAACCGTTCTCTCCACCAGCCATAAAGCAATATGCACACTACTCACGCCAAGCACAGCACCAATCACAATATCAGTTAGAAAATGGACCCCAAGTAAAATGCGAGATACGCCAATTAAGCATGCCCAAGTGATAGCAAAATCGTAGCTATGGGGATAATAGTGACCAATTAAAGTCGCGATAACAAAACCCGCCGCAGTGTGACCTGATGGCAAACTGTAGCGGTCTGAGGGGGTAATAAATGCAGTAAAAGATGGGGAAAATTCTTCAGGCCGACGGCGTTGAAAGCTATTTTTTAGCGCCCAATAAATGGGAAGTTCAATTGCAAACGCAATTAAACCGACAATCAGGAAGAAAGATCCGTGGATAGGATCTAACCGCCATGCGATTCCTCCCAGCACTGCATATAAATGCCCATCTCCAGTATGAGAGATAGCCTTACTAACCTGAGCTACGGGTTGATTAAAACGATGTTGTAAGCAAAATAGCGAAAACGCTACGTCAAACTTAATGATCTGTCCGATGGCACGCATAAGTGACTCCTGTCATCTAATAAACGTCGTACGCTCTAAACGTAAAAGTTTAAAATGACAAATGCGTGATCATTTGTTTGAAAATGAATGAATTTACATTACACCCCCCTAGCCCTTCCCTTCACAAAAGAGCTAGAGATACACTTTATCGATAAGGCTTAAAAACGTTGGTGTTTCTTAACCAAGCCCCAATCCGCTAAAATTGCGTACGCCGCAGGCACCATAAACAGCACCAGTAACGTTGAGGCAAAAATACCGAACACGATAGAGATAACCAGCGGCTGAATAACTTGAGCTTGCAAACTAGTTTCCGATAGTAAAGGCAGCAGCCCTGCGGCAGTTGTGACCGATGTTAGAAATACCGCGCGAAATCGTTCTCGACTCGCTTTAACCACTGCATCATGTACTGATTCACCGTCATCAACATGGTGACGAATGTATTGCACTAACAAAATAGAATCATTCACCACTATCCCTGCCAATGAAACAAAACCCATAATGCTCGGCATGCTGAGCGAATGACCAAGTAATAAGTGCCCCCAAACCACGCCAATAAAGGCCAGTGGAATTGCCGTCATCACGACCACTGGCTCTAAATAACTGCGAAACTGATAGCTGAGAATCGCAAACACACCAAATAACCCTATCAAAAAACCTTTACCCATTGAACTGCCGGTCTTAGCGGTGTCTTTAGCTTCACCCTCAAAATCAAAACGCAAACCTGGATATTTCGCGATTAAGCGCGGTGCTTCATCACGCTGAAATTGCGCAATAATTGCCGATGAGCTGGCTTTACTGTTTTCTATATCACCAAAAACACTGATCGTTCTTAGACCATCAACTCTTTGAATACGTACATAATTACGTTGAAATTGCAGTGTCGCAATCGATGCTAAGGGAAGTTGGCTACCATCCGACATGATAATAGGAAAATTGGCCAACTGCTGAAGATCGGCCGCCTCTAGCTTATCTAAACGCACTTCGATGGTGATATTCTCAACCCCCAGCTGTATTTCATCAGCATTTTGCCCAAAGAACGCAGAACGTAATTGCCCAGCGATCATTTGCCCATTCACGCCATAACTTTCAGCGCCAGGTAGCAATTTCACTAAAATCTCTTCTTTGCCCATACGCATATCGTCAAGTACACCGTGCACTCCATCAAATTGATTCAGGTATTGTTGAATATCTAAAGATGCCGCTTTAAGTGCGGCTAAATCATCATGCTTCGCACGGATTTCAATCGCTCTTCCTCCCGGCCCCATGGTCGGCTGTTTGTAAACCATGGAAATAGGATCCGCGATCTCTCCTACATCTTGTCGCCAAGCGTCAATAAATTGATCAATTAAGGTATTGCGACTTTCAGCACCAAGTAAATCCAGCCTCACTGTTGCAAGGTGTGGCCCTGACTCATTTGCATCACGGTTTACATTAAATTGAGTGGTAATATGCTCAACAAGGTTAACTCCATTTTCTACTTTTTCACTCCACTCGTGGTTGAGTCTCTGAGCTGAATCAACCACTTTTGCCACCACTTTTTCTGTTTGGCTCAATGAAGATCCTGGGGGCAAAATAATTCGTACTTCTGCGATATCACCATCCATTTCAGGGAAAGGCTGAAACTTCACTACCCCGCCGACAATCAATGCAATCGAAACAAGCAGCAAAGCAAACACCGCACCTAGAAAGGCATAACGAAATTGAATAACTTTTTCGACAGCGTTCACCAAAGTGGTGTTACGGAATCGTTCAAAATGCTCCAGTAGCAACAGTTTAAATTTGAAAACTTGGTGCTCTTTACGCTCCTTTTTTAAGGAGTGGGAAAGGTGATTAGGTAAGATAAGAAAAGCTTCAACCAAACTAAGAGATAGCACTAAAATTAATACTTGCGGCACGGCTTTTAACACAGCGCCCATTTCACCATCGAGAAATAGCAGGCTGCCAAAAATACAAACAGTGGTCAAAAATGAGGATAATATTCCGGGCAAAACCTTATTGACACCATTAATAACTGCCTCATCCACTTTTTGTCCTCGTTCTAGGTGAGCAGCAATGGATTCAGCAATCACAATCGCATCATCCATCATGATGCCGATCGCCATTAACAGCCCAACCAATGACATGATGTTGATTGACAAACCAAGGTTTGCCATTAGAAATAACCCACCAAGAAAGGCAACAGGCAGACCAGCTGCAACCCAAAATGAATAGCGAAAGCTAAAAAATAGCCACATGGTGGCAAAAACTAGCACAATCCCCTGCCAACCATTACGCACCATCATCGTCAGACGATCCCACAACACGGATGAGAGATCATTCGTCATCTCTAAGCTGACACCATCAGGAGCAAGTTGGCGTTGATCCTCAACAAATTGGCTCACCCGCTCTTTGATGCGCAGTGCATCATCTTCTTTATTTTTACTGATCTTGAGCAGTGCTGAGGCTTTGCCATCAAACAGCACTTTTTGCTCATCAAGTTCAAAGCGATCCGTAATGATCGCAATATCTTTCAGGCGAATCATCGACCCATTATCACCTGCAGCGATAATAATGCTTTCAAGCTCATGAGGTGTGACACGACGTTCATCAAAACGGATCAGAAAATTTTTGTCCTGAGTTTCGATATTTCCACTGGGCAGTTTGACGTTTTGTTTACCAATTTTCTCGGCAATATCACCCACGCTCAACTCCAATTGACGAATGGCCTGAGTATTAAGTTCAACTCGATATTGATGATCAGAAAAGCCGCTAACCGAAACCAGTGAGACGCCATAATCAAGCTTCAATGTGCGCTTTAGTTTTTCTGCATAAGCTTTCAGTTCAGGCCAAGTGGTGTTGGCTGTAATTGCGACGTCTACAACTGGCTCGTTCCAATCTAACTCCTGGACGACTGGCGATTCGATTTCCGTTGGAAAATCGTTAATCGAATTAATCTGTGTCTGCACATCAACCAGCATGCGACCAATATCAGCTTTCTCATTCAACTTAAGAATCAAACGCGCTGAACCTTCAATAGCTTCACAACGGGTTTCTTCGATATTCGCTAGCCCATCAACCGAATCTTCCATTCGCATACATAGACTTTCTTCGACTTCCTGTGGTGAAGCGCCAGGGTAAACAATACTTGCAGTAATATAATGTGGGTCAAACTCAGGGAAGGTTTCTCGTTTAATGGTCGGTAATGATACAAGACCAATTAACAACAATGACATCATCAATAAATTAGCGGCCGTTGGATGGCGAGCGAAGAATCGAATCATGAGATGCTCTCCTCAGTCTCAGATTCACGTAGCAACATACCTTCAATCGCAGGTAAGAGATCGTTTAAGATCAAGCGCAGTCCTTGCTCAAGATCACCGTCAATAATCACTTGATTATCGCGGCGATAAAGCACTTTGACTGGTTTAATTTGTAGACGCTGATCTTGATCTTTAATGTAAATTTTGTCGCCGTGTAACGCTCGCTCTGGAATAACCCAGCTTGGGTTCTCCTGTCCCTCAATTTCGGCTTTGACAAACATACCATTCACTAAAGGAGGCTGACTTGAAGGCTGCAAGTTGCGATAATCTTGCGCTATCTCTAAAATCACTCCGGCCGTTGCTTGGCTAGGATCAACCGTTTCACTGACTCGCGCCACTTTAGCAGACCAACGAGCACGCAAGTTACCGCTGTTGAGCTCAATATAGGCATTGATAGAACTCATATTCGGTAGAGGAATGCCGGATTCATCAAGGCTGAATTCGCCAATACTAGCCGCTAAAGTCTGCAAATCATGAATAGACAATTGCGCTTCCACTTCCATGATATCCATGCCATGAGCGACCACCATTATCTGTTGCACATTAACCACTTGATTCTGCTCAACTTCAACTTCGGCCACCCGCATTGTTTCAGGCAAAATAATACGGGTCTTTTCTAACAAGCGCTGTGCCTCTTCTAATTTGGACTGATTTACCTTGATCACCGCGTGCGCGACTCTCTTTTCATCAGGCATCAGTGATATCTGATTCTCAATTTCTTGGACCACTTTCTGCTGCGAGAGTGTGGTTTGAGTCTGTTGATCAAGATCAGATTGAGAAGTTAAACCACGTTTGAGTAAATTCTGTTTTCTCTCCAATTCTTTACGGCTAATATCTAAGCGATTTTTCTCAATGTTCAGCGTTTGTTTTAAATTCCACTCTTCTTGATTCAGCTTCGACAACGAGGTTTTACTGGATTGAAGGTCGGCCTCGGCTTGGGTCAACTTCAACTCATAATCGAGAGGATCAATGCGCAAAATTTCGGTACCTTGAGCCAACACTTGTCCCTTTTCTAGCCTCGGATATCGATACACCACTTTGCCCGAAACTTCAGCAATAGCCTTCCATTCAACTTTTGGGGAAACTTTGCCAAAACCAATTGCCAACGGTGCCATCGATCTCAACTCTAAAGGCACGGTTTCAACTAAGCGAGCACGATCAATCGCTGGTTTTACTGGTAAGTCAGAACGGAGATTGATAGCCAAAACCAAAATAACAACACCAACAGCGAAAGCAGGAAAGAAAAGAAGTTTGCGGTTAATGTTCATCATTAATCCTTAGATGGTGTGGGTAGAATAACCCCTTGTGTCATAAGTAAAATATTATGTTCATACAAGCGGTTAATGAAATCATCGGTTAACTCAATGCCATGCATAGCAAGCAATGCTGGCGGAGCGATGAAGGGAAAGACCATCAGACTAATCAACGACATTCGACATAATTGTGGATCAACATTAGGTCGAATAACGCCTTGCTGCATCAGTTTTTCAAATATCACGTCTAGCATTGGTTTGGCTACATCCAGGAAAACTTTTTCCATCAACTTACGTTGAGTGTCTGAAGGCGACATATGCATAACTTGCGAAACTAAACGCGGAAACTGTGGAGCTTTGATCATTTGATGAAAAAAGGTTCGCATTAATTCCGTCAGATTTTTATGGCTACTCTCTACAACCAAAGTTCGCATTTTCTGCTGCATCGGCATCAAGGTCTCACGTAGCATAGTTTCAAATAACCCAGCCTTACTGCCAAAATAGTATCGAATCATCGCCACATTCACTTCTGCTCTCTGTGCAACTAAACGTGTTGATACTTTGTCATATGGCATCACCACAAACAGCTCTCTGGCATGTTGAATTAACGCTTCTCGTGCTTGTGTTTTTTCATTGGGCCGCCCGACTTTTCTTAGTGTATCTGCCATATATCAATATCCTAGATATTAATCATCCGATTAATTATAGAGCGATGCATTTTGAATCAGTACTTTTATTATTAATCACTATTTCATCAAGTGATTAATTTATACTTTCACCTCGTTTTGATGAAAACTGATCCGATATGCATAAAAAAACAACTTAATGGTTGACGTGTTAGGTCGAGTACGGTACTAATTTGTTAACTTAATTTTGTGGAATGTTAACTATGACATTTTGTTTTTCTAACCTGCTGGGCCTGCTCCTTATCGTGAACCATTCGCGCGGGTAGGTTGTGGAAGAAAAACACCACACAAGATTACAAAAAACCCGCACTGAGATGCGGGTTTTTTTATAACTATATTCGGGAAGTAAACGATTAATTATCGGTACGAGGGAGCAAACATGAACGATCAAGTCATTATATTCGACACCACATTGCGAGATGGCGAACAAGCATTGTCAGCAAGTCTAACCGTTAAAGAAAAACTGCAAATTGCTTACGCACTCGAACGCTTAGGTGTCGATGTAATTGAGGCGGGATTTCCTGTTTCATCTCCTGGTGATTTTGAATCAGTACAAACCATTGCAAAACATATTAAGAATAGCCGAATCTGTGCACTTTCACGAGCAGTAGCCAAAGACATTGATGCCGCTGCCGAAGCCTTAAAAGTTGCCGATGCTTTTCGTATTCATACTTTTATTTCAACTTCTACAATCCACGTACAGGATAAACTTCGACGTAGTTATGATGATGTAGTTGAAATGGCGGTAAATGCAGTAAAACATGCTCGTAATTACACCGATGATGTTGAGTTTTCTTGTGAAGATGCGGGCCGTACACCTATTGATAATTTATGCCGAATGGTAGAAGCAGCGATTGATGCCGGAGCACGCACTATCAATATTCCAGACACGGTTGGCTATACCGTACCGAGTGAATTTGGCGGCATCATTCAAACTCTATTTAATCGCGTACCAAACATCGATAAAGCCATCATTTCGGTACATTGTCATGACGATTTAGGAATGTCAGTTGCAAACTCCATCGCAGCGGTACAAGCCGGCGCACGTCAAGTCGAAGGCACCATCAATGGAATCGGCGAACGTGCAGGTAACTGCTCTCTTGAAGAGATCGCGATGATCATCAAAACACGTCAGGAGTTATTGGGCGTACATACTGGGCTTAAATATGACGAGATCCACCGCACCAGTAAATTGGTCAGCCAGCTTTGCAACATGCCAATTCAAAGCAACAAAGCCATTGTCGGTGCCAACGCCTTTAGCCACTCATCGGGCATTCACCAAGATGGCATGCTAAAAAATAAAAATACTTATGAAATCATGACACCGGAATCCATCGGTCTAAAAAATCAGGCGCTAAACCTAACTAGCCGCAGTGGCAGAGCCGCCGTTAAGAGCCATATGGACAGCATGGGCTACAACGAGAACGAATACAATTTGAACGCATTGTATGAAGATTTCTTGAAGTTAGCCGACCGAAAGGGGCAGGTATTTGACTACGATTTAGAAGCATTGATGCACTTCTCTAATCTGCGTGATGAAGATGATTTCTATAAGTTAAATTATTTGAGTGTCCAATCTGGTAGTGTCATGGCAACCACCAGTATTAAACTACTTTGTGGCGATGAAGAAAAATGCGAAGCCGCCGTCGGCAATGGCCCTGTCGATGCTCTATATCAATGTATTTACCGCCTAACCGGTTATGACATTGTGTTGGATAAATTCGACCTAACCGCCAAAGGCGAAGGTGAAGATGGCCTTGGCCAAGCTGATATTATTGCCAACTATAAAGGGCGTAAATATCACGGTACTGGCGTTTCAACGGATATTGTAGAAGCATCAGGACAAGCGCTACTACACGTTATCAATAGCATTCATCGCGCAGACCAAATTGCAGAAATTAAGCAAAAGAAAGTCGCAACCGTTTAAAGTCCCTAGAAACAGAGACTAAATCGGTTTAGGCTCTGTTTAGGAACCCCAAATATTAAAATAGTAAAGGATTCACATGACAGACAAAACGTACAAAATTGCCGTTCTAGCCGGGGATGGGATTGGTCCTGAAGTAATGCAACAGGCTAACAAGGTATTAGATGCTATTGAAAAAAAACATGGTATTCGCTTTGCTCGTGAAGAGCATGATGTTGGTGGCATTGCCATCGATAACCATGGTTGCCCATTACCAGAAAGTACGGTTAAAGGTTGTGAAGAAGCAGATGCCGTATTATTCGGTTCAGTCGGCGGCCCTAAATGGGAACATTTGCCACCCAACGATCAACCAGAACGTGGTGCCCTTCTCCCTCTACGTAAACATTTCCAGCTGTTTTGTAACTTACGCCCAGCACAAATCCATTCAGGTTTAGAAGACTTCTCACCACTACGCACTGATATCTCGGCTCGTGGGTTTGATATTGTCGTCGTCCGTGAACTCACCGGTGGGATCTACTTCGGTCAGCCTAAAGGTCGTGAAGGTGAAGGAGCAAATGAAAAAGCATTTGATACTGAAGTGTACCATCGCTACGAAATCGAACGTATCGCAAAAATTGCTTTTGAATCAGCACGCCTACGTCGCAAGAAAGTATGCTCGGTAGATAAAGCAAACGTACTACAAAGTTCTATTTTATGGCGTGAAGTCGTTGAAGGCATTGCCAAAGATTACCCAGATGTGGAGCTTTCACACATTTATATTGATAATGCGACAATGCAGCTCATTAAAGACCCATCTCAATTTGATGTCATGCTGTGTTCAAACATTTTTGGTGACATAATTTCAGATGAATGTGCAATGATCACTGGCTCAATGGGCATGCTGCCATCCGCAAGTCTAAATGAGAGCAACTTTGGTTTATACGAACCTGCAGGTGGCAGTGCGCCAGATATCGCTGGTAAAAACATCGCAAACCCAGTGGCTCAAATCTTATCGGCAGCCCTCATGCTTCGCTATAGTTTGGGCGAAGAAGACGCTGCGCAAGATATCGAAAATGCAGTGTCTAAAGCTCTATCAGCAGGAGAGCTAACTGCCGATCTCTCTGGCGGTAAACCAGCGCTTTCGACTTCAGAAATGGGCGATAAGATTGCCATGTATATTTTAAATTCATAATTGGTAGTTCTAGGCTGTTGCCTAGAACTCTATAAAGCTCTCAGAGCTCAAGGAAGAAGCAATGTCACACGCAAAAACCTTATACGAAAAAATCTACGATGCTCACGTTGCTGTCGCAGCGGAAGGCGAAAATCCGATCCTGTATATTGACCGACACCTTGTCCATGAAGTGACATCCCCACAAGCCTTTGACGGCCTGCGTGAAAAAGGTCGCCAAGTACGCCAAGTCAATAAAACCTTCGCCACCATGGATCACAACGTTTCAACCACTACCAAAAACATCAACGCATCGGGTGAAATGGCACGTATCCAAATGGAAACTCTTTCTAAAAACTGTAAAGAGTTCGGTGTAACCCTCTATGACTTGAACCATAAATACCAAGGTATTGTGCATGTTATGGGGCCGGAACTAGGTATCACTTTACCGGGTATGACGATCGTTTGTGGTGACTCACACACCGCAACACACGGTGCATTTGGTTCTCTAGCCTTTGGTATTGGCACTTCAGAAGTTGAGCATGTACTTGCTACTCAAACCCTGAAGCAAGCTCGCGCTAAGACAATGAAAATAGAAGTTAAAGGCAAAGTCGCACCTGGTATTACAGCAAAAGATATTGTCTTAGCAATTATTGGTAAAACAACAGCGGCTGGCGGTACGGGTTATGTCGTTGAGTTTTGTGGCGAAGCGATTACCGACCTTTCAATGGAAGGCCGCATGACTGTCTGCAATATGGCAATTGAACTTGGAGCCAAAGCGGGCCTTATCGCACCCGATCAAACCACATTTGATTACATAAAAGGACGTAAGTTCTCTCCTCAAGCAGCCGATTTAGATGCAGCAATTGAGTACTGGAAAACATTAAAAACAGATGATGACGCTAAGTTTGATGCAGTCGTAACCCTAAACGCAGCAGACATCAAGCCACAGGTCACTTGGGGTACAAACCCTGGGCAAGTTATAGCTGTCGACGAAGCGATCCCATCTCCAGATAGTTTTGCTGACCCAGTAGAAAAAGCATCAGCAGAAAAAGCATTAGCATACATGGGACTTGAAGCGGGTAAATCATTATCAGACTACAAAGTAGACAAAGTCTTTGTTGGTTCTTGCACAAACTCTCGTATTGAAGATATACGAGCAGCCGCTCAAGTAGCAAAAGGAAAGAAAGTCGCTTCACATGTTCAGGCACTGATTGTTCCAGGCTCAGAACAAGTCAAAGCGCAAGCGGAAGCGGAAGGTTTAGATAAGATCTTCATTGACGCCGGTTTTGAGTGGCGTTTACCTGGCTGTTCAATGTGTCTAGCGATGAATAATGACAGACTCGGTGCTGGAGAACGTTGTGCATCGACATCAAACCGAAACTTTGAAGGTCGGCAAGGTCGTGATGGACGCACACACTTAGTGAGTCCAGCAATGGCTGCTGCTGCTGCAATCGCAGGGCATTTTGTCGATATCCGTGATATTCATTCTTCAGTATTAAACTCATAGGGGATTACCAATGTCAGGTTTTAAACAACATACAGGATTGGTCGTTCCTCTTGATGCAGCGAACGTCGACACAGATGCAATTATTCCTAAGCAATTTTTACAAAAAGTTAATCGTATCGGTTTTGGTAAGCACCTTTTCCATGATTGGCGCTTTCTAGATGATGCAGGTGAACAGCCCAACCCAGACTTTGTAATGAACAAACCTCGTTATCAAGGCGCGAGTATTCTAGTTGCCCGTGAGAACTTTGGCTGTGGGTCATCAAGAGAACATGCTCCATGGGCTTTAGCGGACTATGGTATTCAAGTCATGATCGCTCCAAGTTTTGCCGATATTTTCTATGGAAACTCTATCAATAACCAAATGGTTCCAGTACGCCTTACCGATCAACAAGTGGATGAGATATTCCAGTTTGTAGAAGAAAATGAAGGCGCGCAAGTAACCGTGGACCTTGAATTAATGCAAGTGAAAGCGAATGGCAAAACATACTCGTTTGAAATTGATGAATTTCGTCGCCACTGTTTACTTAATGGGCTGGATAACATTGGTTTAACACTACAGCATGAAGCAAAGATCGCAGCTTATGAAGCAAAGATTCCTAACTTTTTGAAATAGTTATTATCACTTTCGATTCTCAAAGGTTGGTGTAAATACATCAACCTTTTATTTTATCTGAAATTTATCAAATGCTGTCTAGGTCATATAGGATATGAAATGAGAGGTGAATAATGAAATATCTATTAGCATTATGTTTAACACTTAGTTCAACAAACGTATTGTCCGCACCAAAATCGAAATTATGGGATTACTGGAATCACAGTAACGAAGAAAGCATACAGACTATTTCACATCAAGTTTGGCAGACAACGCTTGATAGCTATTTAATCAAAGACAATCACAATAATCTCTTTGACTATAAAAATGTAAATTCAAAAGATAAGACTGATTTAGAGCAATATATTTCACAGTTATCCAAACTTGACCCAAGAGAATACACAAAAGCGGAACAATATGCCTACTGGGTTAATTTATACAACGCATTAACAGTTAACTTGGTAGTCGACAATTACCCAATTTCATCTATCACCAAACTTGGAGGCTTGTTTTCATTTGGTCCTTGGGAACAAAAGATCATTACTATCAATCAAAAAGAGCTGACTCTCAATGATATTGAACATCGAATTTTAAGACCTATTTGGAAAGACCCACGAACCCATTACGCTGTCAACTGCGCTAGTTTAGGATGCCCAAACTTACAAAAACAAGCTTTCACAGCTAAAAATACTGAACTGTTATTAAAAAAGTCAGCGGTTGAATTTATTAACAGTGAAAAAGGAGTAAAGCTTACCAATGATAAATTGGTACTATCTTCTATCTATGACTGGTTTTCTGAGGACTTTGGTACAAAACAGCAACTTTTTCAGCATCTAGCACGATATAATAAGACACTAAAAGATACTGAAAGAGACGTTAGCTATCACTATGACTGGAAATTAAATGATGTGCATTAGATAGCAAAAAACCTCAGCATTTCTGCTGAGGTTTCGCAATTCAAACCTGGCGATGTCCTACTCTCACATGGGGAAGCCCCACACTACCATCGGCGCTATTGTGTTTCACTTCTGAGTTCGGCATGGAATCAGGTGGGTCCACAATGCTATGGTCGCCAAGTAAATTCTTTTTAGCTACAGAGCTTAAAACTGGTGCTGATACCCAGAATCGAACTGGGGACCTCACCCTTACCAAGGGTGCGCTCTACCGACTGAGCCATATCAGCACACTATATACATATCGTCCAAGAGGACTAAAAAAGCCCGTTTTCTCAAACGGGCTTTTTAAAATTAAAGCCTGGCGATGTCCTACTCTCACATGGGGAAGCCCCACACTACCATCGGCGCTATTGCGTTTCACTTCTGAGTTCGGCATGGAGTCAGGTGGGTCCGCAACGCTATGGTCGCCAAGCAAATTCTTAAATTCGGAAAGCTGTCTTCGTTCTTCACATTCAATGTTCTTCTATTGAGTCCACAAAACCCCTTCGGTGTTGTATGGTTAAGCCTCACGGGCAATTAGTATTGGTTAGCTCAACGCCTCGCAGCGCTTACACACCCAACCTATCAACGTTCTAGTCTCGAACAACCCTTTAGGACAC
>NZ_CAWPQZ010000011.1:0-106164 GCF_963889785.1 Vibrio sp. S12_S33
CAACGTTTACTTCAAAAGGAAACGGGACTTCAAGGCGGCAATAGACCAATTTTTTGCTGTGATTCTTCCAGAGATCGCAGGCTCTTTGACATCTCGAGTTAATGATAATTTTCAGGTTCTCAAGCCTACATCTTCAAGTTGATTCGGTATATATGTAATACAGTATCTAATTGGAAGGGTATTAGCCCTGATACCTGTCGTTCTATGTTGAGTATTGTTCTTTCAGCTAAGGCTGTCGATAAGAATATCCTTGTTTACTATTCTGGTAATCAATTTTCTTGTGCAACGCTCCCTTATTATGGTAATGCTCCTTCTCCAGTTTATGTAGGAATAGATCAATAATGATGACTAAAAATTCTGTTATAAGCATAGCACTACTCACATTAATGTCTGTCTTGACCGCATTTAATGTCCATGCTGCTCGTCAGGTTGGTAAGATTACAGGTGTCATTCCCTATGAAGCTTCAGGGAAAAAGATTGTAATTTTTAAAATCGAAAACAATATTGCCCAAGGGTGTAATATTACTGGCCGTTTTGCATTTGATGAGTCCAAGAAAAATTTTGATTTGATGTCTTCTGCTCTTCTTTCTGCATTTCATAGCCAAAAGACTGTTCAAGTAGAATATACGGACAGTTGCAATGCTTGGGTAAATTCGTACGACATTGCATATTTCTGCATCGGGGATATACCTTGTTAGCCTACTTATCACCAACTCTCCTGTTTGCATTTCCTCTTTAAACTTAATACTTGCCTTTCATTATGGGTATTGCACAATAGCGCCTCTCGCTGACTTTTACCCAGAGCGTTTTAATTCACATGCTACTTATCATCGATAACTACGATTCGTTTACCTACAACTTGTATCAATACTTCTGTGAATTGGGCGTTGAAGTAGAGGTAGTACGCAATGATGAAATCGATATTGCTGGCATTGAAGCGCTCAGCCCAACGCATCTGGTGATTTCCCCAGGGCCTTGTACACCGAATGAAGCCGGCATCTCTTTGCAAGCGATACAACACTTTGCTGGCAAGTTACCCATTTTAGGGGTATGTCTTGGCCATCAAGCCATCGCGCAGGTGTTTGGGGGGCAGATCGTTCGCGCCAGAAAAGTGATGCACGGTAAAACCTCAGCTATTTGTCACACAGGAAATAGCGTATTTTATGGCCTCAATAATCCTTTGACGGTGACTCGTTATCATTCTTTAGTGGTGAAGTCCGACTCGCTTCCTGACTGCTTTGAACTGACTGCATGGACAGAATTAGACGACGGGAGCATGGACGAAATTATGGGCTACCAACATAAAACCTTAGCCATCGATGCGGTACAATTTCATCCCGAATCAATCAAAACCGAACAGGGACATCAATTACTGGCTAATTTTTTGCGTCGTTAGGCCTATCTCAACCTGACCGTGATCACTTTTCTTAACATTTTCTTCATCTTTTTTGTTGGCTGTGAAGCTTGCAAAATTATTCGCCATATATCCTATCGAATTCACTTTAAGCGCCATGCTTCAAGCCTTGGCTGTATTTATTCTCACTATTTGTAAAAAAGTACTTCATAAAAGAGTCTACTTGATGCATAAATAATCATACGTAGTGAGGATTATCGGCAAAATTGTTGTGATAAAAGAATAATCTACTATTGAAATGGTTAATAATTTGTAAATACAATGCTGCATTAGCTAAAAAGCAAAACAATATCTTCCACACAAGGTTTTTGTGGAAAGATCGCAATCTGCTAGGCATGCGGTATCGAGAGGGAATGTGCAATGACAGTGGAAATGAATGTAGAGCGCGGCTTATTTGATGAGGTAATGGTACCTTGCTATAACCCAATGGAAATGATCCCAGTAAAGGGACAAGGCTCTCGAGTATGGGATCAGCAAGGTAATGAATACATCGATTTTGCTGGTGGTATTGCCGTGAGTTGTTTAGGCCATTGTCACCCAGTGATGGTCGGTGCCTTAACTGAGCAAGCGAACAAGTTGTGGCATCTCAGCAACGTAATGACTAACGAACCCGCGTTGCGTCTCGCGAAAAAATTAACTGAAGTCTGCTTTGCGGAAAAAGTGTTTTTTGCCAATTCTGGTGCAGAAGCGAATGAGGCGGCTTTGAAGCTTGCTCGTCGTTGGGCTGCAGACGTTCATGGTGAGCAGAAATCAGAAATCATCGCCTTTAAACAAGGTTTCCACGGACGTACTTTCTTTACCGTTACTGTCGGTGGTCAAGCGGCTTATTCTGATGGATTTGGTCCAAAGCCTGGCGATGTGACCCACCTAGCTTATAACGATATTGAGGCACTACAAGCCCATATGTCAGACCGTACTTGTGCTGTCATGATGGAACCATTACAAGGTGAGGGTGGCATTGTGTCGCCAACGCCAGAGTTTGTTCAAGCGGTGCGTGAGTTGTGTGACAAACACAATGCTCTACTTATCTTTGATGAGGTACAAACAGGTAATGGTCGTACGGGAGATTTCTACGCATACCAAGGTTTAGGTATTACTCCTGATATTTTAAGTACTGCAAAATCACTCGGTGGTGGTTTTCCTATTGGCGCTATGCTCACCACCAATGAATTGGCTGCTCATCTAAAAGTCGGGACTCATGGTTCAACTTATGGCGGTAACCCATTAGCTTGCGCCGTCGCTGAAGCGGTCGTTAATTTCGTTAGTCAGCCAGAAACGTTAGCGGGTGTAAAAGAGCGCGAAGCACTATTTCGTCAAGGGTTAGCAGAGATTAATGCTAAGTACCAAATCTTCAGTGAAGTTCGTGGTAAAGGTTTATTACTTGGCGCTGCGCTGAATGAAGAGTGGCAAGGCCGTGCCCGTGACATTTTGGTTGCGGCAGGTAAACAAGGCTTGATGGTGTTGGTTGCTGGAACCAATGTGGTGCGTATGACGCCATCATTAGTGATTACAAAACAAGAAATAGAAGAAGGCTTAGCAAAACTCGATAAAGCTATTGCATCACTCATGTAGTGAAAAAGCCTAGCAGCCCAAGGTAGGAAGCCTTGGGCTACTTCAAGCATCTGGAGGGAAGTATTGATGCTAGTTGTTCGCCCTATCGCAATGTCGGACTATGACGCGCTGCACACTTGCGCTGTCGAATCAGGTCACGGATTCACATCTCTACCGGTTAATGAAGAACTTTTAACCAATCGTATTACCCATTCTGAATACAGCTTTACTAAACCCAACGTATCCGAGCCTGGAGACGAAGGTTATTTAATGGTGGGGTTTGATTCTGAAACTGGAGAGGTTGCTGGTACCACGGGTATTGAAGCTTCTATTGGTTGGGATGTGCCTTTCTACTCTTATCATATCAGCACGATTGTTCATTCATCGCCTAAATTGAAGGTGAACAATACGGTAAAACTGCTGACATTTGGCAATAACTACACCGGTTGTAGTGAGATTTGTACGCTCTTTCTGCGTCCTGATTTTCGTCAAGGGCTTAATGGCCGCTTAATGTCGAAATGCCGCTTTCTGATGATGGCCGAACATCCCCATCGATTCTCAAAAACCATTTTTGCGGAGATGCGTGGTGTTTCCGATGCCGAAGGTAACTCTCCGTTTTGGCAATGGTTGCAAGAGCATTTCTTTTCAATAGATTTCACGATGGCCGACTACCTCACAGGGATTGGTAAGAAAGGGTTTATCGCGGATCTGATGCCCAAGCTGCCTATTTACGTCAACTTGCTGAGCAAAGAAGCGCAAGCCGTCATCGGCCAAGTGCATGACAATACGCGCCCAGCGCTTAAGTTATTGGAACGTGAAGGGTTTACTTGCCGCAATTATGTCGACATTTTTGATGCCGGCCCAACCGTTGAGTGTGACTTACGTAATGTTGAGTCGGTACGTCATTCCATACGCGCCAAGGTCGAAGTGGCAGAGCATTCTAGTTCGCAAGATTATTTGGTGTGTAATACCTCATTTGAAGATTTTCGTGCTACCGCAGCGAAAGGGGCTTACAACCGTGAAACCGAAACGGTGATTATCTCTCCTGAAGTAGCAAAAGCGCTTTTAGTAGAGAGTGGCGATTTAGTTCGAATTTTGGCGCAGTAAGCCAGCTTTTTGATGTAAGGATAGAAATATGACTCAGTGGATTGCAGGTGAGTGGTTAGCTGGCCAAGGTGAGCCAATGGTATCGCTCAGCCCCTATAATGACCAAATGATCTGGCAAGGTGATAGCGCAACACCTACGCAAGTAGAAGCCGCAGTGAGTGCAGCAAGAAGTGCCTTTGTTGAATGGAAAAAGCGCCCCTTTGCTGAACGTGAGCAATACGTGTTGGCCTTTGCTGAGAAAGTAAAAGAACACAGTGAAGAAATCGCACAGATCATCGCCAAAGAAACTGGTAAACCCATTTGGGAAACTCGTACTGAAGCGGCGGCGATGGCCGGTAAAATCGCTATTTCGATTCGTGCTTATCATGATCGTACGGGTGAAAGTGCGCGTGAGGTCGCGGGAAATCAAATTGTACTGCGTCACCGTCCACTTGGTGTAATGGCGGTATTTGGTCCCTATAATTTCCCAGCACATTTACCGAATGGTCATATTGTTCCGGCTCTTTTGGCGGGTAATACAGTGGTGTTTAAGCCTTCTGAGCAAACCCCGTGGACTGGCGAATTTGCCATGAAACTGTGGCAAGATGCAGGGTTACCAGTAGGTGTGCTCAACCTTGTACAAGGGGCGAAAGAAACAGGCATCGCCTTGGCCGAGTCAAAAGGTATTGATGGTTTGCTCTTTACTGGCAGTGCTAACACTGGGCATTTACTGCATCGTCAGTTTGCCGGGCAACCTAGCAAAATGTTAGCGCTTGAAATGGGGGGGAACAACCCGATGGTGATCTCCGAGCAGTATGGTGACTTAGATGCAGCGGTATATACCATCATTCAATCGGCTTTCATTAGCGCAGGGCAGCGCTGCACTTGCGCGCGTCGCCTGTACGTTCCTGTCGGTGAAAAAGGTGATGTGCTATTAAGTAAATTGATCACCGCAACCAAAAAGCTACGAATTGATCAACCATTTGCCGATCCTGCGCCATTTATGGGGCCACAAATCTCGCAAGCTGCCGCGCAATTTATTCTCAATGCGCAGGCTAATTTGCAATTTTTAGGTGGTTATAGTTTGGTGGAAGCCAAACCGCTGCAAGCGGCATTTGTTACGCCAGGAATCATTGACGTAACCGCTATTAGTGAGTTGCCTGACGAAGAATACTTTGGCCCGTTATTACAAGTGGTGCGATATCAGACTTTAGATCAAGCGGTTGAGTTGGCCAATGCTACCCGTTTTGGTTTGTCTGCAGGTTTAGTATCAACTGATGATACCGAGTGGGATTATTTTGTTGATCATATCCGCGCTGGCATCGTAAACCGTAATCGCCAATTAACTGGTGCGAGTGGTGATGCACCATTTGGTGGGCCGGGAGCATCGGGTAACTTGCGCCCGAGTGCTTATTACGCGGCTGATTACTGTGCATACCCTATGGCTTCAATGGAAGGGCAGGCAACAGAATTGCCTGCTACTCTCAGCCCTGGGGTTGAGTTATAACTTACGGAATAATAAAAAGCCTCTCATAGAAGAGGCTTATCCCGTTCTACTTGAAGTTACAGCGGCGTTGGATAAGTTTGCCCACCCCAATTACATAGTTTATCTATGCTCATGGGGATTCACTCACTTACCACCTACCTGCCACTTCAAGTGGTTTGGGTATAGATCCCGATAACTGGATCAATACACAACTTAACGTCACAGGTTGAATTGCCGCTGGATGTATTTTCTGAATCGTTTCAATAAATATTAAGCGGCAATATTTATCCAATAATCTCATACTGAAACTAAGGCTTTATACATACTCAAGGTATATCGCTTGCTAGACACATTGCTGACAAGGAGGCGTTATGACGCCAACCGTTTTATTTCAATCGTTATGGAATGACTATATTCAACGTCTTTGCCCTTCGGCTGACAAAGTTCACCAATTGCTTCAAGAAGATGAAGCTCTGATCAATGATCATATTGCTTTACGAACCTTTAATGTTGCTCCCCTGGGGATTGAAACACTGGCTAAGCCTTTTTTAGCATTAGGTTATACAGCGTGCGGTGATTATCAATTTGAAAGTAAGAAGTTAGTCGCGAAGCACTATGAACATCCTGATCCAACACAGCCTAAGGTTTTCATTAGTGAGTTAAAAGTGGCAGAGTGCTCACCTGAGTTGCAAGCGATTGTAGCCAAACTGGTAGAGCAAGTAGATAGCAACAAACTAACCAGTAGCGACTTTTTGTATAGTGGTCGCTTATGGCAGATAGCCCATAGCGATTACCTCACTTTGGCTCAGGAAAGTGAATACGCCGCATGGTTGGCAGCTCATGGCTATGGGGCCAATCATTTTACCGTTAGTGTTAACCAGTTGAATGCGTTTAATGAAGTCAAAGCGGTGAATGATCACCTTCGCCAAGCCGGCTTTGTCATTAATGAAAATGGCGGAGAAGTGAAAGGCACGCCAGAGGTGCTGCTAGAACAATCTTCCACCATGGCAGATAAAGTACCGGTGAAATTTCGTGATGGTGTTGAGATGATTCCGGGCGGTTTTTACGAGTTTGCCAAACGCTATCCAATGGCAAATGGTGAGTTGTATAGCGGGTTTGTTGCCGCTTCAGCCGATAAGATTTTTGAAAGTACTGACATGCAATAAAATTGCACTGAGTTTTCGCCAACAAAAAGCCACCAGAGTTTCCCAAGGTGGCTTTATTAATTCAGTCTCTTAATTTCTATTGAAATTAACGAGTTCCGTATACCACGATAGTTTTACCGTGTGCAGAAATTAGGTTCTGCTCTTCTAGCATTTTCAAGATACGACCAACCGTTTCACGAGAACAGCCAACGATTTGACCGATTTCTTGACGGGTGATCTTGATTTGCATGCCATCTGGGTGAGTCATTGCGTCAGGTTGTTTTGCTAGGTTTAGTAGCGTTTGAGCAATACGACCCGTTACGTCAAGGAACGCAAGGTCACCTACTTTTTGACTAGTCACTTGTAAGCGACGTGAAATCTGAGCAGATAGGCGCATTAGGATGTCTGGATTCACCTGGATAAGTTGACGGAATTTCTTAAATGAAATTTCAGCCACTTCACAAGGAGATTTAGCACGAACCCAAGCGCTACGTTCTTGGTCTTCTTCGAATAGACCAAGTTCACCGATAAAGTCACCTTGGTTTAGGTAAGAAAGGATCATCTCCTTACCTTCTTCATCTTTAATAAGAACCGCAACAGAACCTTTAACGATGTAGTACAACGTCTCAGCTTTCTCGCCCGCGTGGATCAGCGTGCTTTTTGATGGGTACTTATGAATATGACAGTGTGAAAGAAACCACTCTAGTGTTGGGTCGGTTTGAGGTTTACCTAGAACCATAATATCTCACTTCCTCTGCAGGGTACGCTTGCTGCTTTCCATATTTTAGCTAAGCCTGTAAATTGACTTACAAGGATAAGAGCACTTTACAAGTGCTGCAAGCTAACTTGTGTTTCACTTAAGAATAATATCCTTTTTCGGAAACGATTTCTTGATTTTAATCGTGTCGAGCACATGATAATTTAAGTAAAAATGTGCACATGATCACGGTATGAAAAGTAACCGCAAAAAATGGAAAAATATTATCCAATTTTCCCAGTTTCAATTAATTGTTGCAGGATAGGGCGAACAATGAGTTCCATAGCAAAGCTCATCTTGCCACCAGGAACAACGATGGTGTTATGGCGCGACATAAATGAACCATCAATCATGGCCAGTAAATAGGGGAAATCGACATTCTTAATACCACGTAGCCTTATCACCACGAAGCTTTCATCCAAACTGGGGATACCTTTTGCGTTGAGCGGGTTTGAGGTATCGACTGTGGGCACGCGCTGGAAGTTAATATGGGTTCGAGAAAACTGTGGGGTAATGTAATTGAGGTAGTCGTCCATCGAGCGAACAATCGAGTCCATTACAGCCTCGCGTGAATGGCCACGATCGCGCGTATCACGCACGTATTTTTGGATCCACTCAAGGTTAACAATCGGCACCATGCCAATCAAAAAATCGACATGTTGAGCAACGTTGACATCGCCATTGACTACGCCACCATGCAAACCTTCATAGAACATCACGTCAGAATTTTCTGGCAAATCTTGCCATGGAGTAAACGTGCCTGGCATTTGGTTATAGGGAACGGCTTCATCAAATGAATGTAGGTAGCGACGAACTTGGCCTGTCCCTAATTTGCCGTATTGGCGAAAAAATTCTTCCAATGCACCAAAATCGTTAGCTTGAGGGCCAAAATAACTGATGTGTTTGCCTTGTTCTCGTGCTTTGCGGATTTCTACGTCCATTTCTGGGCGCGTGAAACGGTGGAAGCTGTCGCCTTCAACCCAAGCAGGTTTAATGCTCATCATATTGAACATTTTGCGAAATGCTTCAGAGGTTGTGGTAGTACCGGCACCGGATGAGCCCGTGACGGCTATAATCGGATGTTTTGCTGACATGACAAACCCTGTCTTTATGTAACGTACTTGTTATTTATTGTCGCAATATAGCACGAAAAGACTAGATTGTGGTGCGCTAAAACGATTTACGCACTTGAATATCGACACTTTCGTGCAATTCAGAATAGACGATGGCAACTTCACCACTTGCTAACTGCTGCTTCACTTGTTCGATTTTTTGTTGCAAAGATATTTCTTGTTCACCGTAATCTGTTCCTTCACGTAAGACAAATTCTTGAATGAGATTATCGAGTGTATCAGGAGCAATTTGTTGCCAAGGAATAATCATGATGACCTCTTAACTGTCATGTTGAAGGCTGGCAGTTATACCCTAAATAGCATTGTGATGGCAGCTATTTCATGACGGTTTACACAGGCTTTCATAATAGGCAGGTAAAGCTTGTTCCAGCCAAAAAGTTGGTTTCAATGCACTGCCTGAAATAAAGCCGACATGTCCACCTTGGTTAAATAAGCGATAGTCGATATTTTCCGGTAAAACGAATTTTGGAATCACAGCATCGGTCATGAATGGGTCGTCTTTAGCATGAATAATTTGCAAGGGTATACGGATTTGTTTGAGTTTATGTAGTCCAGAACATTGTTGATAATAGTCATGGGCGTCTTTAAAACCATGCAAGGGGGCTGTGATTAAATCATCGAATTGATACAGCTTCTTGATGCTATTGATCTGACAAGAAGAGAGGTTAAGTGCATCTTGTAAAAGGTGATGTTTTTTCAGCGCGTTACTTTTTAGCGAGGAGAGTAAATAGTCACGGTAGACTTTTGAAAATCCCTGCTCAATGCGTTGTGAGCAGGCGGCGAGATCAAGCGGTGCTGACACGATTGTTGCGGCATCGACAATAGGGTCTTCGTGATATTCAGCCAGATAATTGGTCAGCATGTTGCCACCAAGCGAAATACCCACAGCGACGATAGGTCGCCCTACATGTTGTTCGCGCAAATATTGCAAAACAAATCGCGCATCTTCTATTTCGCCGGAATGATAAGCCCGCGCAAGGTGATTGGGTTTACCGCTACAGCCGCGAAAATGCATCATTGCTGACAACCAACCACTTTCGGCGAATGCATGCATTAACCCGTTAGCGTAAGGGCTATAAAAGCTTCCTTCTAACCCATGAAACAGAATGAATAACGGTTTGTTTTTACTTTGCTCTGAATGCCTATCTTCGCTCCAAGCCAAGTCAAGAAAATCACCATCATCGGTAGGCAAGGTTTGCCATAGTGGTTCAAAACGTGCTTTTTTACGTAATAAGCGTGGTATGAGTGTTTGTAAATGAGGATTTTTAAGCCCAGTGGCCGCGATAAATTGAGTCATAGGCAATAAGGTTTATGTAGGATACGAAAGAGTATACACGAAGCAGATAATTCGCTGGGTTATGCTTCTCCAGATTGTGGTACTGGTTCAGCGAATGCACGACACAGATGTTCAGCAGCCAATAAGCGGCAGTAGCGTTGTGTGAGAGGCTGACCAGTATTATTTGCTAATGGTAATGCATTGATGCAGTCGACTAAATCAGACTGTTGCTGCTTTTCGAGCTGTAATTCGAATTGCAGTGCTTCACGATATAGGGTGTCTGGTAGGTTCGTTTTTAGTCGGCGACGTAAGTCTCGGTAGCTATGAAGCAAGGTTTCAGAGCGGCTAAGGCAATCTTGTACGGTTTGCCAATGGTGCTCAGCAAAAGAAACTTGTTGCTCGTCGAGCCATTTTAAAAGAAGCAACAAGTTTACATTACCGTGATAGTTATTCTGTAAGCTTAAGCACGCTTCTTTCACTTCGCGCACACTGTAATATTGCAAACTGAATTGCCACAGGCGCTCTAATGTGAGAGATATTCGTACGTGCTCTTTACTCATGTTAACTACTGAATTCCTGTTCTAGCTGTTCAAGGGTTTCTTGCTCTGCCATCCATTTCATTTCGACCTCTTCAAGTGCCGATTTACTACTAGCTTGAAGGGCGAGAACTTCTGTAAGTTTAGCCTTATTTTCAGCTTCATACAGTGAAGTGTCGGATAATTGATCTTCAGCTTGTGCCAGTGAGGCATTCAGCTTATCCATTTTATCTTCAAGTTGTGTCAGTTTTTTGCGAATTGGAGCGGTTTGTTTACGAAACTCCGCTTCACGGCGTTTTTGATCTTTCTTCGCTGCGGCACTATTGTTGCTATCTTTGGCGGGCTGCTGAGATTGTGCTTCTCTTCGCTCTGCTTTTTGCTGCTCGGTTAACCATTTGTAGTAGTCTGATAAGTCACCATCAAAAGGGGCAACTTGGCGATCGTGCACTAGGTACAAATCATCGGTTGTGGCGCGCAGTAAGTAGCGGTCATGGCTGACGATAACCATGGCACCTTCAAAAGTTTGCAGGGCAAACGTCAACGCTTGGCGCATGTCTAAATCTAGATGGTTAGTTGGTTCATCGAGCAGTAATAAGTTTGGTTTTTGCCAAACGATCAGTGCCAAAACCAAACGTGCTTTTTCACCACCAGAGAAAGGCGCAACTTTCTCCAGTGCTTTATCACCCTGAAAGCCAAAACTGCCGAGGTAGTTACGCAACTCCAGTTCATTTTTGTCTGGCGCAATTTGCATCATATGCTGCAACGGTGTTTCTTGTGGGTGCAGGGTTTCCAGTTGATGCTGAGCAAAGTAGCCAATTTTAACCCCTTGAGAATAGGTGAGATCGCCACCTTGTGGTTTTAGCTCCCCTGACAACAATTTGATCAGGGTTGATTTACCAGCGCCATTACGCCCAAGTAGCCCGATACGACTGCCAGGGACTAGGTTGAGGCGAATTTTCTCAAGAATTAAGTTATCCCCATAACCCGCATAAACCTCATCCATCATCATGATTGGATTTGGTAGGGCTGATGGTTCTCGAAATTCGAAACTGAATGGGTTATCAAACTGTGCAGGTAGCACTTTTTCCATTCGCTCTAATGCTTTAATACGACTTTGCGCTTGACGAGCTTTCGAGGCTTTATAACGGAAGCGATCAATATAGCTTTGCATATGCGCCATTTGCTTTTGCTGCTTTTGGAACATGGCTTGTTGCAAGATCAATTTCTGCGCACGCTGATTTTCAAACGATGAATAGTTACCAGTGTATTCGTTCATGGTTTGATTTTCGATATGGATAATGCGCCCTACGATAGGATCCAAAAAGTCTCGGTCGTGGGAAATCAAAACTAACGTACCTGGGTAGCTTTGTAACCAGCGTTCTAGCCACATTACAGCGTCTAAATCTAAGTGGTTGGTTGGTTCGTCGAGCAGCAGTAAATCAGAGCGGCACAATAGCGCTTGCGCTAAGTTTAGACGCATACGCCAGCCACCGGAAAATTGGGTCAAATCCCAGCCCATTTGCTCTTGGCTAAAACCGAGACCATCAAGCAATTCAGAGGCGCGGGCACGAATGCTATAGCCGCCAATGGTTTCAATTTTGCCGTGTAATTCGGCGACTAAAGTGCCTTTATCCGCCAGCTCTGCTTCGATGAGTTGTTTTTCTAACGCGCGATATTCACGATCACCATCGATCACATATTCAATGGCATTACGCTCAAGAGCCGGCGTTTCCTGCGCGACCCATGCCAGTTCCCAATAAGCAGGTTTACTGAATGAGCCTGCATCAATCGATAGCTCATCTTTAAGCAGGGCAAATAATGTGGATTTACCACAGCCATTTTTTCCGACCAAGCCAACTTTATCACCGGGATGAATAGTAGCCGAAGCTTGTTCAAGCAACGGTTTTCCGCCGCGTAGTAATTGAATATCAGAGAAGGTAATCATAAAAATCTATTTTTCATATCGAAATGTTATCGCGTGGAATAGTAAGGGTGATAAGGATAAATGTCGATCATTATGCAAATTGCGTTATGATGCTTAGTAACATATTGATAACTATCGGGGCACAGCAAAGGAATGACTGAGACAATACCCTCTTGCCACTCAACACCCAAAGTCTTGGTGATTTACGCACACCCTGAGCCACTCAATTCGATCGCCAACCAAACCATGCTGCATGGTATCTCTTCATTGCAACACGTTACCGTGCATGATTTGTATGCAACGTATCCAGATTTTTTTATTGATGTCACAGCCGAGCAGCAACGGTTGCTTGGCCATGACGTCATTGTCTTTCAGCATCCTCTTTATATGTATTCGTGTCCTGCTTTATTAAAGGAATGGTTTGACCGTGTCTTAATCAAAGGATTTGCCTTCGGCAACAAGACAGCACTGCATGGTAAATATTGGCGCAGTGTCATTACCACCGGCGGTAAACAAGATGCATTTGATGAGAAAGGGTACAACAAATATCCACTTGACCAGATTCTGCAACCCTTCGAGTTAACCGCTGCGTTATGCTGCATGAATTGGATCGAGCCGCTGGTGCTTTACTGGGCTCGTAATGTGAGTGATACAAAGCGCTATCAACATGCACAAGAGTACCGTAACTGGTTGCTAAACCCTCTAAGCACACAAGGAGCGTTGGATGGCAGCACTCACCAGTGATTTTTTACAAAGCAGTGTGGTATTTCTCACTGCAGCCGTTGTCGCTGTTCCTATCGCTCAAAGAGCAGGGCTAGGCTCTGTATTGGGCTATTTGTTAGCCGGTGTCGCCATTGGGCCGTGGGGCCTTGGGCTAATCAATGATGTAGAGGCGATTTTGCACTTCGCTGAATTTGGCGTAGTGCTACTGCTATTTCTTATTGGCTTAGAGCTGAATCCTAAAAAATTATGGCAAATGCGCGGGCCAATTCTAGGACTTGGTGGGGCGCAGGTTGTGGTTAGCACTTTGTTCATTGCTTGCATCGCATATGCATTTGATGTGGGATGGCAAAGCAGTTTAGTGATCGGTATGGGGTTGGCACTCTCTTCTACCGCTATTGCATTACGGGTGATTGATGAACAAGGCCTCGCGCGCAGTGAAACCGGGCAATCAGGTTTTGCCGTACTGTTATTCCAAGATATTGCCGTAATCCCGATGCTAGCGTTGTTACCTGTACTTGCCGGTAATGGTGCTGGCAGTTGGCTTGATGTGGCGTGGATGTTTGGCGGTATTGCTGGTTTACTGGTTGGCGGCCATTTTCTGCTCAGTCCTTTGTTTCGATACATTGTTGCCAGTGGTATACGAGAGTTATTCACTGTTGCTGCGCTATTGCTGGTAATTGGTATTGCGCTGTTGATGCAACAATTAGGGCTTTCAATGGCGTTAGGTACCTTCCTCGCGGGTGTGCTGCTCGCTGAAAGTGAGTTTCGTCATGAGCTGGAAATTGCGATTGAGCCATTTAAAGGCTTGCTGCTTGGGTTGTTCTTTATTGCCGTTGGTATGGCGGTCAATCTAGGGTTGTTGGCGCTTGAACCAGTTAAAATTCTACTTGCGGTAGTGGGGTTGGTTACAGCTAAAGGATTGATTTTGTATCTGTTGGCGCGCTTGTCGGGAACTCGGGCTAAAGCACGCAGTAAAATGGCGGCGATTCTTAGCCAAGGTGGTGAGTTTGCTTTTGTTATTTTTACGGCGGCAAGTGCTGAAGGCTTGTTGCAGTCAGAACAGTCTGCATTTTTATTGGTCGTAGTGAGTTTGTCTATGGTGACGACGCCTTTATTACTGAGCGCACAAAAACGTTGGTTTGCAAGAAAACTCAATACGACCAGTGACGTGGAGATGACATCTGATGTGGTAAATAAAGAGCCTCGTGTCATCATCGCTGGTTTTGGACGTTTTGGGCAAATAGTTGGGCGTTTAATGTATGCCAACAAAATTAAAATTACCGTGTTAGAAAGCGATGCGAGCCAAATAAAGTTGCTGCGAAAATACGGTTATAAAGTGTTTTACGGTGATGCAACTCAGCTCGAGCTGTTACGTGCAGCTGGTGCAGATGAAGCCGAAGCGATAGTTATTTGTACTGATGCGCCTGATGAAGTGGTGAAAATCGTCGAGCTGTGCCAACAACATTTTCCCAAGTTAAAAATATTGGCGAGGGCTCGCAGCCGAGTGGAAGCCTATCAATTGCTCAGCCATGGTGTGGACAAATATTCTCGCGAAACCTTCTTGGGCGCACTGGATTTAGGGCGACAAACTTTGATTGATTTAGGTATGCATCCTTATCAAGCCAAGCGTGCGGAAGCGCACTTTCGAAAACTTGATAGCGCTATGCTCAAAGAGTTATTACCGCAACATAATGAAGATAAACAACTTGCATTACGGGCCAAAGAAGCGCGTAAAGAATTGGAAGAAATTTTCGGTCGAGAAATGGATAATGACCGACAGTCTCGCCATTATTGGGAACAATAACTCAAAGTATTATAAGTCGTAGGATTTAACGTGAAACAGAAAAAACGCTTCATCGCTGGGGCTAGTTGCCCAAAATGCCAGTCGCAAGACACACTTCGCTGGTGGGTAGATAACAATATAGAGTTGGTGGAATGTGTTGAATGTGACTACCACGAGCAGCGCAAACCCAAGTCTGTAGAAAAAAGTGAACATGCCAAGCAAGAGATGATTGGTATTTTTAAACCAGAATAATTGAGTTTCTGTAATAGATCCCCATAATACCGTCATACTGAACGTATTCTTAGGTTAAGTCATACAACCTAGGAACCAAACTCCTTGGAGCTGTTATGAAAATTGAAAAGAATGTAGTTGTAAGCCTTGCCTACCAAGTCAAACTTGAAGACGGTATTGTTGTTGACCAATCTACTGTTGAGGCACCGCTTGACTACCTTCATGGTCACAACAACCTGATCACAGGTCTTGAAAACCAATTGGAAGGCAAAGTAGTCGGCGATAAATTTACGGCAACTATCGCTCCTGAAGATGCATACGGTGAGCACAACGATGACTTAGTTCAACGTGTGCCTGCTGAAGTATTCCAAGGTGTTGAGCAAATTGAAGTTGGCATGCGCTTCCTTGCCGATACTGACCAAGGTCCGATCCCTGTTGAAGTAACAGAAGTTGATGGCGATGAAGTAGTGGTTGACGGTAACCACATGCTAGCTGGCCAAACTCTAACCTTTGATGTTGAAGTGGTTGCGATGCGCGCAGCAACAGAAGAGGAAGTTGAACATGGTCACCTTCATCAAGAAGAAGGCGGTTGCTGTGGTGGACACGACCATGACCATGACCATGAAGGTGGTTGTTGTGGCGGCGAAGGCCATGGTCACAACCACGGTGAGAAAAAAGAAGGCTGCTGTGGTGGCGGTGGTTGCGGTTCACACTAATATTTGATCGGTTTACATCGTACTACTTTCGTTGAGAAAGCGTAAATATGCTCTAGTTAATATTTTTTGAATATAAAGCGTTAATCGTGTTAGCGATTAGCGCTTTTTTTTCATCTATAGCTTGTCTATATTGATACTCAGTTTCGTGTTAGAACGCTTACCATCAGAAAAGGAATTATCATGTCACAACCTTTTGCTATTGCTATCCACGGTGGCGCTGGAACAATACTTCGTGAACAAATGAGTGAATCATTAAAATGCGATATTTTAGCAACGCTTGAAGCATCTGTTCGTGCTGGGTATCGAGTGTTAGCTGAAGGTGGTGATGCGCTGGATGCGACGGTTGAAGCAGTGAAGGTGCTTGAAGACTCACCGCTGTTTAATGCGGGTAAAGGTGCCGTTTTAACTAATAAAGAGATGGTTGAAATGGATGCCTCAGTGATGCACGGTCAATATATGGATGCAGGGGCGGTTGCTGGTATTCGTCATATCAAAAACCCTATAGAGTTGGCTCGTGATGTGATGAAAGCAAGTGAACACGTATTTTTGATTGGTGATGGGGCGGAAGAGTTTGCCTTTGCCAATGGTCATCAATATATCGAACAAGACTACTTTTTTACCGAGCGTCGCTATGAACAATTGGTCGCGATGAAAGACAATGATCAATTTGCACTGTCGGAATCCAAATACCCTGACGACAAAAAATTTGGCACAGTAGGAGCCGTCGCTTTAGATAAGCAAGGTAACCTCGCAGCAGCGACAAGTACGGGAGGTATTACTAATAAGAAATTTGGTCGCGTTGGTGATTCCCCTATCATCGGTGCTGGAACGATGGCTGAAAATGGCAATGTGGCGGTTTCAACCACTGGGATGGGAGAATACTTTATCCGTAAAATGGTTGCCGGTGATGTGGCAGCGAGGATGCGTTATTTAAAAGAAGACGTTCATACCGCGTGTGAAACCATCATCCAAGGCGAGCTAAAAACGATGGGAGGCGAAGGCGGTTTGATCGCTATCGATGGGCAAGGTGATATCCATTTTGCAATGAACAGCTCAGGAATGTACCGAGCTTGTATTGATGTGAATGGTGTATTAACCGTAAAAATCTATTCAGATGAATAAGTTAGATGCCTAAATAACTGAATGATTTATAAAGTCATTTTTTATGACATTTTTATGCTTAAAAAATGACTGCAAGGAAAGTGATTCGGTGCTAGAATCCTTTTTTAACTAGCAATCAGACTTGGAAAGATGGGAAATAACGTAGTCGTTCTAGGCACCCAATGGGGTGACGAAGGTAAAGGTAAAATCGTAGACCTTTTAACTGAAGATGCAAAATATGTTGTTCGCTATCAAGGCGGCCATAATGCGGGTCACACTCTTGTAATCGACGGTGAAAAAACCGTTCTTCATTTAATTCCATCCGGCATCCTTCGCAATAAAGTGAAATGTATCATCGGTAACGGTGTTGTTCTTTCTCCAGATGCACTAATCAAAGAAATGAAGCCTTTAGAAGAACGTGGTATTCCAGTCCGCGAACGTCTTTTCATTTCTGAAGCTTGTCCTCTAATTCTTCCTTACCACATCGCACTTGACCAAGCGCGTGAAGCCGCTCGTGGTAAAAAAGCAATTGGTACGACTGGTCGTGGTATCGGCCCTGCTTATGAAGATAAAGTTGCTCGTCGCGGTCTACGCGTTGGTGACCTATTCGACATGGCTGCATTCGCTGAAAAACTAAAAGAAGTTATGGAATACCACAACTTCGCACTAGTTAATTACTACAAAGCAGAAGCAGTAAGCTACGAAGAAGTGCTTGAGCAAGCTAAAGGCTATGCTGATCTACTGACTTCGATGGTTATCGACGTTACTGACGAACTAGACGCAGCTCGCAAGCGCGGCGATAAGATCATGTTTGAAGGTGCGCAAGGTACACTTCTTGATATCGACCATGGTACTTACCCGTACGTAACGTCTTCGAACACGACGGCTGGTGGTGTTGCTGCAGGTTCTGGTTTTGGTCCTCGTCACCTAGGTTATATCCTAGGTATTGCAAAAGCATACTGCACACGTGTTGGTGCTGGTCCATTCCCAACAGAACTATACGATGGTCTAGATAAGCAAGACCCAGTTGGTAAGCATCTAGGTACGGTTGGTCACGAGTTTGGTGCCACTACTGGTCGTCTACGTCGTACTGGTTGGTTTGATGCTGTCGCTATGCGTCGTGCAATTCAAATCAACTCTGTAACTGGTTTCTGTCTAACTAAACTAGATGTACTAGATGGACTAGAAGAGCTAAAAATCTGTACCGGTTACCAGATGGAAGATGGTTCTGTACTAGAAGTTTCGCCAATGGCTGCTGATGCATACGAAAAAGTAACGCCAATTTACGAAACAATGCCAGGTTGGTCTGAAAATACTTTCGGTGCTAAATCAATTGATGCCCTTCCTCAAGCTGCTCTTGATTACATCAAACGTATTGAAGAACTGACTGGTGTGCCAATTGATATTATTTCAACGGGTCCTGATCGTAACGAAACTATTATCAAAGTTCACCCATTTTCAGTTTAATGGTTGATAGATGAACGTTTTTAAAACCGACTTTTAAAGTCGGTTTTTTTATGCCGGTAATGATGATATTTTGAACTCGATATGGCAGAAAATTGCCGACTAACGGCAAATTTTGTCTAAAGAGTTTGCCGTTATCGCCGATAAAGTTATCAAGCCCCGCCCTATAACGATTAGTGGCTATAATTTTAAGGCTATCGACATAAATTAAAGAGTGCAGGTATGAAGCTACGAATGGTAGCAGCTTCATTGTTTTTGGCGCTGAACTCATCCTTGAGTCATGCAAATGTGGCGGAAGTGGGTGAGCCAGTCCCTATTTACACCGAAGCTGAGTTAATCAAGTTAATTGAGCAAAATAAACATTTAGAACAAGTTAAAGCTGATAACTGCCAGTTAGTGGAAGATATTGTGGCACGTGCCACTCGCATTAACCTGCCATCTTACGAATTTTTGTATGGTGATATGTTGGCGTGGGGAGTGTGTGTTGACCAAGATGTTGAGCTTGGCTTGTACTATATGGAAAATGCTGCCCACCAAGGCTTACCCGTAGCGCTAGAGCAGCTAGGGCGCTACTATTCTCGTGGAACACTTGTTCAACAAGATAAAGAACGGGCGATCCCGTACCTGCGCGAAGCAGCAGCCATGGGCAATATCAATGCGCGAATTCATTTGGCAGAATTACTGCTGCGTGATTATGGCAGCCCATTAGATTACGAAGATGCGTATCGCTGGCTATATAACTCTGTCACGGCCGATCAAAGAACTCATACCCGCATTTCAATGCTTCGCCAAGGGCTTGAGCTGCGTATGCCTGATAATATTATTGCACGCGCTAAGCGGCGCGATACATTCTGGTAGCACTCATTCTTATCTAATATCGCCCAACGTAATGCTTGGGCGATATTGTTTAATAATCAATACGCTGCTGTGCCTTCTTTCCTGAGTCAGTTATACTCTTGTTATCTCTTCCTTGCTTTAGCAGGTCTGCCTATGTCTGAAATTATCAATAACGATCCCTTTGCTGATCGAGAGTCTAGCAATTACGAAAATCCAATCCCCAGCCGAGAATTTATTCTCGAGTTCCTGACGAAAGCTAATGTACCGATGAACCGTAACGATCTTTTTGAAGCGCTAGGTTTGTCTGGAGAAGAGCAGTACGAAGGATTACGCCGCCGTTTGCGTGCTATGGAGCGTGATGGTCAGTTGGTATTTACTCGTCGCCAATGCTACGCCTTACCTGACAAACTAGAAATGATAAAAGGTTATGTGATCGGGCATAAAGATGGACATGGCTGGATTCGTCCGGATGGCAGCACTGGCAAAGATAACGACATTCTGTTGCCCCACCACCAGATGCGCACCATCATCCACGGCGATTATGTATTGGTTCAGCCAACGGGTACTGACAAGCGTGGTAGAAAAGAAGGGCGTTTGGTTCGCGTGTTGGAAGAACGTAAATCTCAGCTTGTAGGACGTTTTTTCCTAGAGCACGGTTATGCCTATGTAGTTCCTGATGATTCTCGCATTACACAAGATATTCTTATTCCCAATGAGCACAGAGGCGGAGCTCGTATGGGGAATGTTGTTGTGATGGAGATTACAGACCGCGGTGCACGTACACGTGGAATGACAGGTAAAGTGGTTGAAGTGTTAGGCGAAAATATGGCACCTGGTATGGAAACGCAAATTGCGATCCGCACCCACCAAATTCCACATGAATGGCCTACTGAAGTATTGAAGCAAGTAGAGCACCTTGGTGAAGAAGTACCAGAAAAAGCAAAACAAGGTCGAGTTGATGTCCGTCAATTACCGCTAGTGACAATTGATGGCGAAGATGCGCGCGACTTTGATGACGCCGTATATTGTGAAGCGAAAAAAGGCGGTGGATGGCGTTTATGGGTGGCCATTGCAGATGTCAGTTATTATGTACGCCCAGATACAGCGTTAGATAAAGAAGCAATCAACCGTGGTAACTCAGTTTATTTCCCATCACAAGTCGTCCCAATGTTGCCTGAAGTGCTATCTAATGGTCTGTGTTCATTGAATCCACAAGTAGACCGCTTATGTATGGTGTGTGAAATGACCATCTCTGCAAGTGGTAAAATTTCCGGCTATAAACATTATGAAGCGGTGATGAACTCTCATGCTCGCCTGACTTATAACAAAGTGAGTGCGATTTTAGAGGGGGATGAAGAACTTCGTGAACGCTACCAACCTCTTATTCCGCATCTTGAAGAGCTACACACTATGTATAAAGTGTTGAAGCAGGCTCGCGATGAACGAGGTGGTATTGAATTTGAAACGGTTGAAACGAAATTCATCTTCAACGCGGAGCGTAAAATTGAAAGCATCGAACCGGTTATCCGTAACGATGCTCATAAGATCATTGAAGAATGTATGATCTTAGCCAATATTGCTTCTGCGACTTTGGTTGAAAAAGCCAAAGAGCCTGCGTTGTACCGTATTCATGAATCCCCAGGAGAAGAGCGTTTGATGGGGTTCCGTGATTTCTTAGGTGAGTTGGGCCTTAGCCTTGAGGGTGGGTTGACTCCATCTCCAACCGATTATGCCAATTTAATGAAACAGATTGGTGAGCGGCAAGATAAAGAACTTATCCAAACCATGCTTCTTCGCTCAATGAAGCAAGCGGTCTATAATGCTGATAACTGTGGTCACTTTGGTTTAGCGTTAAAACGTTATGCACACTTTACGTCACCAATTCGCCGTTACCCTGATCTATTGCTGCACCGAGCGATTAAATATCTAATTGCGAAAGAATCGGGCACTCATACCGATCGCTGGACACCAACTGGTGGTTTCCATTATTCATTTGATGATATGGATTATTATGGTGAACAATGTTCTACGACCGAACGTCGTGCCGATGATGCGACCCGCGAAGTCTCTGATTGGCTAAAATGCGAATACATGCAAGACCATGTGGGTGAAGAACTTGATGGGGTAATTGCTAATGTAACTGGCTTTGGTTTCTTTGTGCGTTTGACTGAACTGCATATTGATGGTTTGGTTCATATTTCAAGTTTAGCGAATGACTACTATCAATTTGACCCGATGGGACAACGATTAATCGGTGAAAGCTTCGGTAATATCTACCGTTTAGGCGATGCTGTGAAAGTGAAAGTGTTGTCGGTGAACCTTGATGATCGTCAAATCGACTTTGAATTAGTTGGAACTAGCCGTAAGCTACGCGGTGAAGGTAAAACGGCGAAGAAACGGGCAACAGAAGCACGTGAAAAGGCTAGAGGCAAAAAAGCAGCCTCAACCAAAGGCGCAAAAGCGGTTCCATTAGTCGAGCCAACCAAGCGCCCTGATGACAAAGTAAGCCCAAGCAACAAGCCAAAGCGCAAGAAGGCAAAAACAGATAAAGCGCGTAAAGATAAACCACGAGCCAAAACGACCAAGACTCGCGCCAAAAAATAATGATTGATAGGTAGACCATGAGTAACGAATTTATTTACGGGATTCACGCCGTAAGTGCAGTGCTAGAAAATGATCCAGCACGTTTAATTGAAGCGTTTGTGCTGAAAGGGCGTCAAGATGATCGCCTCCTTCCTTTGCTCAATGAATTGCAACATTGCGGTGTTTCTATTCAGCAAATGGGACGCAAAGCGCTAGATGACAAAGCACATGGAGCAAACCATCAAGGATTGATCGCTCGAGTAAAACCAGCGAAACAGTTGAATGAACATGATCTGGATGAGATTCTTTCCAAACATGAGCAACCATTGATCTTAGTGCTAGATGGCGTGACTGACCCACATAACCTTGGTGCCTGTTTGCGAAATGCTGACGCTGCAGGTGTGGCTGCGGTTATTGTGCCAAAAGATAGGTCAGCCCCAATGACTGCGACAGTCAGTAAAGTCGCGTGTGGGGCAGCAGAAACCGTACCACTAGTACGCGTGACAAACTTAGCGAGAACCATGCGAGCCTTGCAAGAACAAGGGGTTTGGTTTGTGGGGACTGCTGGTGAAGCCACGCATGATATTTATCAGGCAAAGCTTACTGGTCCGCTAGCTATCGTTATGGGGGCGGAAGGAGATGGCATGCGTCGTTTAACCCGTGAAACCTGTGATGATTTGATTAAAATCCCAATGTCGGGCAGTGTTTCAAGCTTAAATGTTTCGGTGGCTTCAGGTATTTGTCTATTTGAAGCTGTCAGACAGAGACAAACCGCATAACCTTACCCATAGTATCGGTAAGAAGGCATCGACTGTGGTGCCTTTTTATTGGTCAAAAAATAATCACGGATAATTTTCACACAGTACTTGCATGTGAAACTGTGATCTGTATAATGCACCGCACTGGTTAAATCCGGTTGTGAACCAATGAGCAGTGAGGAGTAAACTGACCTAGCTGTTAGTTTAGTAACGTATACTCAGCTTATGTTCGCAGTTAATACAATTAGCTCCTGTTGCGTTATCGTAATGGAATAAAGTTAATAGAAAATTAGCTGACAATGTGCCTAATTTTGGCACTACGGTTTCACATAAATCAATCGGCATTCTCTCGTTTTAACGGGTTTGAGTGGCGATATTGTTTGTGTAATTTTTAATTATTGGAGCTCTGTCTCATGCAGAACCAACGTATCCGTATCCGCCTAAAAGCTTTCGATTACAAACTAATCGATGCTTCTACAGCGGAAATCGTTGAAACAGCAAAACGTACCGGCGCACAGGTTCGTGGTCCTATTCCACTACCTACTCGTAAAGAGCGTTTCACTGTTCTTATCTCTCCACACGTCAACAAAGATGCTCGTGACCAGTACGAAATCCGTACTCACAAACGTCTAATCGACATCGTTGAGCCAACAGATAAAACTGTTGACGCATTGATGCGTCTAGATCTAGCTGCTGGCGTTGATGTACAAATCAGCCTAGGTTAAGGGAGATTAGAATAATGATTGGTCTAGTCGGACGTAAAGTGGGTATGACCCGCGTATTTACTGAAGAAGGCGTTTCTATCCCAGTAACTGTTGTTGAGGTTGAAGCGAACCGTATTTCTCAAGTTAAAACTCTTGAGACAGACGGCTACGCAGCAATCCAGATCACTACTGGTGCTAAGAAAGCTAACCGTGTAACTAAACCTGAAGCTGGTCACTTTGCGAAAGCTGGTGTTGAAGCAGGTCGCGGTCTTTGGGAATTCCGTTTAGAAAACGGTGAAGAGTTTGAAGTTGGCGCTGAGCTAACTGTAGAACTTTTCAATGAAGTTAAAAAAGTAGACGTTACTGGTACATCTAAGGGTAAAGGCTTCCAAGGTGCTGTTAAGCGCTGGAACTTCCGTACTCAAGATATGACTCACGGTAACTCTTTGTCTCACCGTGCACCGGGTTCAATTGGCCAATGTCAAACTCCAGGTCGCGTGTTTAAAGGCAAGAAAATGGCGGGTCACATGGGTGCTGAGCGTGTAACGACTCAAAACCTAGAGATCGTACGTGTTGACGCTGAGCGTAATCTGCTTCTTATTAAAGGTGCAGTACCAGGCTCAACAGGCGCTAACGTGATCGTCAAACCAGCTGTTAAAGCATAACGTCTAGGAGTAAGTAATGGAATTGATGGTTAAAGGTGCTAACGCACTAACTGTTTCCGAAACTACTTTCGGACGTGAGTTCAACGAAGCCCTTGTACACCAAGTAGTTGTTGCGTATGCAGCAGGTGCTCGTCAAGGTACTCGTGCTCAAAAGACACGTTCAGAAGTTTCTGGCGGTGGCGCTAAGCCATGGCGTCAAAAAGGTACTGGCCGTGCACGTGCTGGTACTATTCGTAGCCCAATCTGGCGTACAGGTGGTGTTACTTTTGCTGCGAAACCACAAGATCACAGCCAAAAAGTAAACAAAAAAATGTACCGTGGTGCTATGAAGAGCATTCTTTCTGAGCTAGTTCGTCAAGAGCGTCTAATCGTTGTTGATAACTTCTCAGTAGAAGCACCAAAAACTAAAGAGCTAGTAGCTAAGCTTCAAGAGCTTGAGCTTAACGATGTACTTATCGTTACTGGCGAAGTAGACGAGAATCTATTCTTAGCTGCTCGTAACCTATACAAAGTTGACGCACGTGACGTAGCGGGTCTTGACCCAGTAAGCCTAATCGCGTTTGACAAGGTTCTAATGACTGCAGAAGCAGTTAAGCAAGTTGAGGAGATGCTGGCATGATCAGTGAAGAGCGTCTACTAAAAGTTCTACGTGCACCGCACATCTCTGAAAAAGCAACGATGACTGCTGAGAAAGCGAACACTATCGTTTTCAAAGTATCAAAAGATGCTACTAAAAAAGAGATCAAAGCAGCTGTAGAAAAGCTATTTGAAGTTGAAGTTAAGTCTGTAAATACTCTTATCACTAAGGGTAAGACCAAACGTCAAGGTCTACGCCAAGGTCGCCGCAGCGACGTTAAGAAAGCGTATGTGACTTTGAAAGAAGGTCAAGATCTTGACTTTGTTGGCGGCGCGGAATAACAGGAGTAGTTGAATAATGGCTATTGTTAAATGTAAGCCGACTTCCCCTGGTCGTCGTCACGTTGTTAAAGTTGTTAACGCTGACCTACACAAGGGCAAGCCGTACGCACCTCTTTTAGAGAAAAACTCTAAAAATGGTGGTCGTAACAACAACGGTCGTATCACAGTACGTCACATCGGTGGTGGTCACAAGCAACACTACCGTTTGATCGATTTCAAACGTACTAAAGATGGCATCCCAGCGAAAGTTGAGCGCCTAGAATACGATCCAAACCGTAGCGCAAATATCGCTCTAGTTCTGTACGCAGACGGTGAGCGTCGTTACATCATTGCACCTAAAGGTGTTCAAGCCGGTGACCAGATCCAATCTGGTGTTGATGCGCCAATTAAAGCAGGTAACACTCTGCCAATGCGCAACATCCCAGTAGGTTCTACTATTCACTGTGTTGAACTTAAGCCTGGTAAAGGTGCACAGCTAGCTCGTTCGGCTGGTGCTTATGCTCAACTTGTCGCTCGCGACGGTGCATACGTAACTATCCGTCTACGTTCTGGCGAAATGCGCAAAGTACTTTCTGAAGGCCGTGCAACAATCGGTGAAGTTGGTAACTCTGAGCATATGCTACGTGAACTTGGTAAAGCTGGTGCTTCACGCTGGCGCGGCGTACGTCCAACCGTACGTGGTGTAGTAATGAACCCGGTGGATCACCCACACGGTGGTGGTGAAGGCCGCACATCTGGTGGTCGTCACCCAGTTTCTCCTTGGGGCATGCCTACTAAGGGCTTCAAGACTCGTAAGAACAAACGCACCGACAAGTACATCGTACGTCGTCGTAATAAGTAATCTATATAAGAGGATAAGCCATGCCACGTTCTCTCAAGAAAGGTCCATTTATTGACCTACACTTGCTGAAGAAGGTAGAGAAAGCGGTGGAAAGCGGAGACAAAAAGCCTATTAAGACTTGGTCCCGTCGTTCAATGATCATTCCATCAATGATTGGTTTGACCATCGCTGTCCATAATGGTCGTCAGCACGTACCAGTATTTGTAACTGATGAAATGATTGGTCACAAACTGGGCGAATTCGCACCAACTCGTACTTACCGTGGTCACGCTGCGGATAAGAAAGCTAAGAAGCGCTAAGGAGTAAATAATGGAAGCTATTGCTAAACATAACTTTGCTCGCATTTCGCCTCAGAAAGCTCGCTTAGTTGCAGATCTAATCCGTGGTAAGTCTGTGGATCAAGCTCTAGAAATTCTAACGTTCAGCAACAAAAAAGCAGCTGTACTAGTGAAGAAAGTTCTAGAGTCAGCTATCGCTAACGCAGAACACAACGAAGGTGCAGATATCGACGATCTTAATGTCGCTAAAATCTTCGTAGATGAGGGCCCTACCATGAAGCGTATTATGCCTCGTGCTAAAGGTCGTGCGGATCGTATCTTGAAGCGTTCAAGCCACATCACTGTTGTTGTAGCAGACGCTTGAGACTAGGAGAGTAAGCAATGGGTCAGAAAGTACATCCTAATGGTATTCGTCTTGGCATCGTTAAGCCTTGGAATGCTACATGGTTTGCTAACACCAAAGATTTCGCTGACAACCTAGACGGCGACTTCAAGGTACGTCAGTTCCTAACGAAGGAACTTTCAAAAGCGTCTCTATCACGCATCGTTATCGAGCGTCCTGCTAAGAGCATTCGTGTGACTATTCACACTGCTCGTCCAGGTGTTGTTATCGGTAAGAAAGGTGAAGACGTTGAGAAGCTACGCACTGCTGTAGCTAAAATCGCAGGTGTACCAGCGCAAATTAATATCGCTGAAGTACGTAAGCCTGAGCTAGACGGTCAATTAGTGGCTGATAGCATCGCGTCTCAACTAGAGCGTCGCGTTATGTTCCGTCGTGCTATGAAGCGCGCGGTACAAAACGCTATGCGTCTAGGCGCTAAAGGTATCAAAGTGGAAGTAAGCGGTCGTCTAGGCGGCGCTGAAATTGCACGTTCAGAGTGGTACCGTGAAGGCCGTGTGCCTCTACACACTCTACGTGCTGACATTGATTACGCAACTTCTTCGGCTCACACTCAATACGGTGTGATCGGCGTTAAAGTTTGGATCTTCAAGGGCGAAATCCTTGGTGGTATGCCAGCTGCAAACGCTGTTGAGCCAAAGGCTGACAAGCCTAAGAAGCAGCGTAAAGGCCGTAAGTAAGGAGTCGACTGATGCTACAACCTAAACGCACTAAGTTCCGTAAGGTTCATACTGGTCGCAACCGCGGTCTAGCTAAAGGTACTGACGTAAGCTTCGGTACATTTGGTCTTAAAGCAGTTGGACGTGGTCGTCTTACTGCTCGTCAGATCGAAGCGGCACGTCGTGCAATGACACGTCACGTTAAGCGTCAAGGTAAAATCTGGATCCGTGTGTTCCCAGATAAGCCAATCACAGAAAAACCACTAGAAGTTCGTCAAGGTAAGGGTAAAGGTAACGTTGAGTACTGGGTAGCCCAAATCCAACCTGGTAAGGTTATGTACGAAATGGACGGTGTACCTGAAGAATTGGCACGTGAAGCGTTCCGCCTAGCGGCTCGCAAACTGCCATTCAAAACTACATTCGTAATTAAACAGGTGATGTGATGAAAGCACTAGATCTACGCGCAAAAAGCGCTGAAGAGCTTAACGCTGAGCTATTGAATTTGCTACGTGAACAGTTCAACTTGCGCATGCAAGCTGCAACTGGTCAACTACAGCAAACTCATACTTTGAAAGCTGTACGCCGTGATATCGCACGTGTGAAAACTGTTTTGACTGAGAAGGCAGGCGAATAATGAGCGACAAATCTCGTACTCAACTAGGTCGTGTTGTTAGCGACAAGATGGATAAGTCTATCGTTGTTGCTATCGAGCGCATGGTGAAACACCCAATTTACGGTAAATTCGTAAAGCGCACGACTAAAGTACACGCACATGACGAAAACAACGAGTGTGGCCTAGGCGATACTGTTGAAATTCGTGAGTGTCGTCCATTGTCTAAGACTAAATCTTGGACTTTGGTTAAAGTCGTAGAAAAAGCGAAGATGTAATCATCGTAATACTATGATTTTAAACGGCTCCAAAGTTTTTTTGGAGCCGTTTATTTTTTGTCTACCCAATTGAAAAAAAGGGTGGTACAATTCGCGTCCCTTTTAAAGAGGCAGCCCGACCCGAGAGGGTCTAGTTTTAATATTTAGCGGAGCACTAACAATGATCCAAATGCAAAGTACACTTGATGCAGCTGATAACTCAGGCGCGCGCAAGGTAATGTGTATTAAGGTTCTGGGTGGCTCTCACCGCCGTTACGCACATATCGGTGACATCATCAAAGTTACAGTGAAGGAAGCAATTCCTCGCGGTAAAGTTAAAAAAGGTGATGTACTGAAGGCGGTGGTAGTTCGCACCCGTAAAGGCGTACGTCGTCCAGACGGTTCTGTCATTCGCTTCGACCGTAATGCTTGCGTATTGTTGAACAACACGTCAGAGCAACCTATCGGTACACGTATCTTTGGTCCAGTGACTCGTGAACTTCGTAATGCGAAATTCATGAAAATCGTGTCACTAGCACCTGAAGTTCTGTAAGGAGCGGCACACATGGCAGCTAAAATCCGTCGTAACGACGAAGTAATCGTTCTTGCTGGTAAAGATAAAGGCAAGAAAGGTAAAGTAACTAAGGTTCTCGTAACTGGTAAAGTTATCGTAGAAGGTATCAACCTTGTTAAGAAACACCAAAAGCCGGTTCCGGCTCTAGGTCAACAAGGTGGCATCGTTGAACAAGAAGCAGCTATTGATGCTTCTAACGTTGCAATCTTCAATGAAGCAACTGGTAAAGCGGACCGTATCGGTTTCCGTTTTGAAGAAGGCAAAAAAGTGCGTTTCTTCAAGTCTAACGGTGAAACAATTAAGTAATTTGGAGTTCTACTATGGCGAAACTGCATGATTACTACAAGTCGTCTGTAGTCGCTGAGCTTACCAAAGAGTTCAGCTACACAAGCGTCATGCAAGTCCCTAGGATTGAGAAAATCACCCTAAACATGGGCGTTGGTGAAGCAATCAACGATAAGAAACTATTAGAAAATGCAGCATCTGATATGGCTACGATCTCTGGTCAAAAACCACTGATCACTAAAGCTCGTAAATCTGTTGCAGGTTTCAAAATTCGTGAAGGCTACCCAATTGGTTGTAAAGTAACCTTGCGTGGCGAACGTATGTGGGATTTCTTAGAGCGTTTAATCTCTATTGCACTTCCACGTGTACGTGATTTCCGTGGCGTTAGCGCGAAGTCTTTTGACGGTCGTGGTAACTATAGCATGGGCGTTCGTGAGCAAATCATCTTCCCAGAAATCGACTACGATAAAGTAGATCGTGTACGTGGTCTTGATATTACTATCACGACTTCTGCTGGTACTGATGAGGAAGGCCGTGCTCTGCTGGCTGCCTTTAACTTCCCATTCCGTAAGTAAGGTGAAGGGTTACTGTTATGGCTAAACAATCAATGAAAGCACGTGAAGTTAAACGTGCAAAGCTAGTAGCTAAGTTCGCTGAAAAGCGTTCTGCGTTAAAAGCTATCATCAGCGATGTAAACGCATCTGAAGAAGATCGTTGGAATGCAGTTCTTAAGCTGCAAGCTCTTCCACGTGATTCAAGTGCTTCACGTCAGCGCAACCGTTGCAACCAAACTGGTCGTCCACACGGTTACCTACGTAAGTTCGGTCTAAGCCGCATCAAAGTTCGCGAAGCTTGCATGAAAGGCGAGATTCCTGGACTTCGTAAGGCTAGCTGGTAATTGCCACTTAATCATTTGGAGTAAATCTTATGAGCATGCAAGATCCGATTTCGGATATGCTGACCCGCATTCGTAACGGTCAGGCAGCAAACAAAGTTGCTGTAAAAATGCCTTCTTCAAAGCTTAAAGTTGCAATTGCTGCACTGCTTAAAGCTGAAGGTTATATCGCTGATTTCGCTGTTGAAGGCGAAGCAAAACCTGAGCTAGAAGTTACTCTTAAGTACTTCCAAGCTAAACCAGTAATCGAGCAAATCCAACGTGTTTCACGTCCTGGTCTACGCGTTTATAAGAAAAATAACGCGTTACCATCAGTGATGGGCGGTATGGGTGTTGCTGTAGTGTCCACTTCCAAGGGTCTGATGTCTGACCGTGCTGCTCGCAAAGCAGGTCTTGGTGGTGAAATCATCTGCTACGTAGCTTAAGGAGTAGGATATGTCTCGTGTTGCTAAAGCACCTGTCGCTATTCCAGCTGGCGTAGAGGTGAAACTAAACGGCCAAGAAATCACTGTAAAAGGTGTTCAAGGTGAGCTGACTCGCGTTCTACACAACGGTGTAGTTATTGCACAAGAAGAAAACAACCTTACTTTCGGTCCTCGTGAAGGTGTTGCTAACGCTTGGGCACAAGCAGGTACTGCTCGTGCACTAGTAAACAACATGGTTGTGGGTGTTACGGCAGGCTTTACTAAAAAGCTTGTTCTTAAAGGTGTTGGTTACCGTGCTGCTATCAAAGGCAACGCAGTTGGCCTAACTTTAGGTTTCTCACACCCTGTTGAGCATGAACTCCCAGCGGGTATTAAAGCTGAATGTCCTAACCAAACTGAAATTGTTCTAACTGGTTGTGATAAGCAATTAGTTGGTCAAGTTGCGGCTGACATTCGTTCTTACCGTGAGCCTGAGCCTTATAAAGGTAAAGGTGTTCGTTACGCAGATGAAAATGTGCGTACTAAAGAAGCTAAGAAGAAGTAAGGTAACACTATGGATAAGAAAGCATCTCGCATCCGTCGTGCTACACGCGCACGTCGTAAGATTGCTGAACTGGGTGCAACTCGCCTAGTAGTACACCGTACTCCTCGTCACGTGTACGCTCAGGTTATCGCATCAAACGGCTCTGAGGTTATCGCAGCAGCTTCTACTGTAGAAAAAGCGATCCGTGAGCAAGTTAAGAACACCGGTAACGTAGACGCAGCTAAAGCAGTAGGTAAAGCTATTGCAGAACGTGCTCTTGAAAAAGGCGTGTCAGCAGTTGCGTTTGATCGTTCTGGTTTCCAATACCACGGTCGAGTAGCGGCGCTAGCAGAATCTGCTCGCGAAGCTGGTCTGAAATTCTAAGGTAGGGTTGGAAGATGGCTAAAGAACAACAACAAGCTAGTGATTTGCAAGAAAAGCTAATCGCTGTTAACCGTGTATCTAAGACGGTTAAAGGTGGTCGAATCATGAGCTTTACTGCGCTAACTGTAGTTGGTGACGGTAATGGTCGCGTAGGTTTCGGTTACGGTAAAGCCCGTGAAGTACCTGCTGCGATTCAAAAAGCAATGGAAAAAGCGCGTCGTAACATGGTTACTATCGCTCTTAACGAAGGCACTCTTCACCACGCGGTGAAAGGTCGTCACTCGGGCTCTAAAGTTTACATGCAGCCAGCTGCAGAAGGTACAGGTGTTATCGCCGGTGGTGCGATGCGTGCTGTACTTGAAGTTGCCGGTGTACATAACGTACTTGCGAAAGCGTACGGTTCTACAAACCCAATCAACGTTGTTCGCGCAACAGTTGCTGGTCTAGTAGATGTGAAGTCGCCAGAAATGGTTGCTGCTAAACGTGGTCTAACTGTTGAATCTATTTCGGAGTAAGCACACGATGGCAACTATTAAAGTAACTCAAACTAAAAGCTCAATTGGCCGTCTACCAAAGCATAAAGCAACTTTGCGTGGTTTAGGTCTTCGTCGTATCAACCATACAGTAGAACTTGAAGATACTCCGTGTGTACGCGGTATGATCAACAAGGTTTACTACATGGTTAAAGTTGAGGAGTAATCAGAATGCGTTTGAATACTCTATCTCCGGCTGCGGGTTCTAAGCCTTCTAAGAAGCGTTTAGGCCGTGGTATCGGTTCAGGCCTAGGTAAAACTGGTGGCCGTGGCCATAAAGGTCAAAAGTCACGTTCTGGCGGTAAAGTTCGTCCAGGTTTTGAAGGCGGTCAGATGCCTCTAAAACAACGTCTACCAAAATTCGGTTTCACTTCTCGTAAGAGCCTAGTGTCTGCTGAAGTTCGTCTAGCTGAGCTAGCGAAATTAACTGGTGACGTAGTAGATCTAAACAGCCTTAAAGCTGCTAACCTAATCACTAAGAACATCGAGAACGTTAAAGTTGTTCTTTCTGGTGAAATTAGCAAAGCTGTGACTGTTAAAGGTCTGCGCGTGACAAAAGGCGCTAAAGCTGCAATCGAAGCTGCAGGCGGTAAAATCGAGGAATAATCTCGAGGAACGAGGTACAGATGGCTAAGAAACCAGGACAAGATTTTCGTAGTGCTCAGAGCGGCTTAAGTGAACTAAAGTCGCGCTTATTATTCGTAATTGGTGCACTTTTAGTATTCCGAGCCGGCTCTTTTGTGCCGATTCCTGGTATTGACGCAGCTGTACTTGCCGATTTGTTCGAACAGCAAAAAGGTACCATCGTTGAAATGTTTAACATGTTCTCCGGTGGTGCTCTTTCGCGTGCATCTATCTTAGCATTGGGCATCATGCCGTATATTTCGGCGTCAATTGTTGTCCAATTGCTAACTGTAGTTCATCCAGCGTTAGCGGAACTCAAGAAAGAGGGTGAAGCAGGCCGTCGTAAGATAAGCCAATATACACGCTACGGCACGCTTGTACTTGCAACATTCCAAGCTATTGGTATTGCAACAGGCTTACCAAACATGGTCGACAATCTGGTTGTTATCAACCAAACCATGTTTACGCTTATTGCTACCGTAAGTTTAGTAACTGGTACCATGTTCCTAATGTGGTTAGGTGAACAAATTACAGAGCGAGGAATTGGTAATGGTATTTCATTGCTAATTTTTGCAGGTATTGTTGCTGGATTGCCACAGGCAGTCGGACAAACAATCGAGCAAGCGCGTCAAGGTGAATTGCATGTACTTCTTCTGTTGTTAATCGCAGTAATTGCTTTTGCTGTTATCTACTTCGTAGTTTTCATGGAGCGTGGTCAGCGTCGAATCGTCGTTAACTATGCGAAGCGTCAACAAGGTCGTAAGGTTTTTGCAGCGCAAAGTACACACTTACCATTGAAAATTAATATGGCGGGTGTAATACCAGCGATTTTTGCATCAAGCATTATTTTGTTCCCAGGAACATTAGCACAATGGTTTGGTCAAAATGGTGAGAGCAGCACATTCGGTTGGCTAACTGATGTGTCTTTGGCTCTTAGCCCAGGTCAACCTTTGTATGTTATGCTTTATGCTGCAGCAATAATTTTCTTCTGTTTCTTTTATACAGCGTTGGTGTTTAATCCTCGTGAAACAGCAGATAATCTGAAGAAGTCCGGTGCATTCGTACCCGGCATCCGCCCAGGTGAGCAGACAGCGAGATATATTGATAAAGTAATGACTAGATTAACCCTAGCGGGTGCACTATACATTACCTTTATCTGTCTGATTCCCGAGTTCATGATGGTCGCTTGGAACGTACGTTTCTACTTTGGCGGCACATCACTACTGATTGTAGTAGTGGTTATTATGGACTTTATGGCACAGGTACAGACTCATATGATGTCCCAACAGTATGATTCTGTGTTGAAAAAAGCGAACCTGAAAGGCTACGGTCGTTAATATCAGGTTCAATTACGGAGTTTAGCAATGAAAGTTCGTGCTTCCGTTAAAAAAATCTGTCGTAACTGTAAAGTAATCAAGCGTAACGGTGTCGTTCGTGTGATTTGCAGTGAGCCAAAGCATAAACAACGCCAAGGCTAATTAGCAGAAATTTTTACTTGAAATCTAAAGGTTGGTCGAGTATATTCCCCGGCCTACCTTTTGCGTGCAAAAGAAGTAGTATGCCGCAGCGTATCCTCGACGGGCTCTGCTGCGGATAATTTCTTATATAAGTACTAGGAGTGAATAGTGGCCCGTATAGCAGGCATTAACATTCCTGATCAAAAGCATGCTGTGATTGCATTAACTGCAATCTACGGTATCGGTAAAACCCGTTCTCAAGCTATCCTAGCTGATTTGGGTATTGCTGAAAGTGTTAAGATCAGTGAACTAACTGAAGAGCAGATCGATCAACTGCGTGATGGTGTAGCTAAATACACTGTAGAGGGTGATCTTCGTCGTGAAGTTTCCATGAACATCAAGCGTCTTATGGACCTTGGTTGTTACCGTGGTCTTCGTCATCGTCGCAGTCTACCACTACGTGGACAGCGTACTAAAACCAACGCTCGCACCCGTAAGGGTCCGCGTAAGCCGATCAAGAAATAGTCGGAAGGGTAGAGTACAATGGCAAAACAACCAACTCGCGCACGTAAGCGTGTACGCAAGCAAGTTGCTGATGGCGTAGCGCACATCCATGCATCTTTCAATAACACAATCGTAACTATCACAGACCGTCAAGGTAATGCTCTAGCATGGGCTACTGCTGGTGGTTCTGGTTTCCGCGGTTCTCGTAAGTCTACTCCGTTCGCTGCACAGGTTGCTGCAGAACGTTGTGCTGAAATGGCTAAAGAATACGGCCTAAAGAACCTAGAGGTTATGGTTAAGGGTCCAGGTCCAGGTCGTGAATCTACTGTTCGCGCACTGAACGCTGCTGGTTTCCGTATCACTAACATTGTTGATGCGACACCAATCCCTCATAACGGTTGTCGTCCACCTAAGAAACGTCGCGTATAACGTTTCTAGGAAGATTGGAGAAAGATCATGGCAAGATATTTGGGTCCTAAGCTAAAGCTTAGCCGCCGCGAAGGTACTGACTTGTTCCTTAAGTCTGGCATTCGTGCGATTGATACCAAGTGTAAAATTGACAACGCACCAGGTGTACACGGCGCTCGTCGCGGTCGTCTATCTGAGTACGGTGTTCAGCTTCGTGAGAAGCAAAAAGTTCGTCGTATCTACGGCGTTCTAGAAAAACAATTCCGTAACTACTACAAAGAAGCTGCACGCCTTAAAGGCAACACAGGTGAAAACCTGCTTCAGCTTCTTGAAGGTCGTCTTGATAACGTAGTTTACCGCATGGGCTTTGGTGCAACTCGCGCAGAAGCACGTCAGCTAGTTAGCCATAAAGCTATCGTAGTAAACGGTAAAGTTGTAAACGTTCCTTCTTTCAATGTTACGGCTAACGACGTTGTTGCAATCCGTGAGAAAGCTAAAAAGCAATCTCGCATCAAAGCGGCTCTAGAAGTTGCTGAACAACGCGAAAAACCAACTTGGATTGAAGTAGATGCTGGCCAGATGGAAGGTACATTCAAGCGTATGCCTGAACGTTCTGATCTATCAGCTGATATCAACGAACAATTGATCGTCGAGCTTTACTCTAAGTAAGGTTAAACTAAAGAGAGGACACAATGCAGGGTTCTGTAACAGAATTTCTTAAGCCACGTCTTGTTGATATCGAACAGATCAGCACGACACACGCAAAAGTAACTCTTGAGCCGTTAGAGCGTGGTTTTGGCCATACTCTGGGTAATGCACTTCGCCGTATTCTATTATCTTCTATGCCAGGTTGTGCTGTCACTGAAGTAGAGATTGAAGGCGTACTACACGAGTACAGCACTAAAGAAGGCGTTCAAGAAGATATCCTTGAGATCCTTTTAAACCTTAAGGGTTTAGCTGTACGCGTTGCCGAAGGCAAAGATGAAGTGTTCATTACGCTGAACAAATCAGGCTCGGGCCCTGTTGTTGCAGGTGACATCACCCATGATGGTGATGTAGAGATCACTAACCCTGAGCACGTGATTTGTCATCTAACGGATGGCAACGCTGAGATCGCTATGCGTATCAAAGTAGAGCGTGGTCGTGGTTATGTTCCAGCTTCAGCTCGTATCCATACTGAAGAAGATGAGCGTCCAATCGGTCGTCTACTTGTAGATGCAACTTACAGCCCAGTAGACAAAATTGCTTACTCTGTAGATGCAGCTCGTGTAGAACAGCGCACTGATTTAGACAAGCTTGTTATCGATATGGAAACGAACGGTACTCTAGAACCTGAGGAAGCTATCCGTCGCGCAGCAACTATTCTTGCTGAGCAATTGGATGCGTTCGTAGATCTTCGTGATGTACGTGTACCTGAGGAGAAGGAAGAGAAGCCAGAATTCGATCCAATCCTACTGCGTCCTGTAGACGATCTTGAACTAACAGTTCGCTCTGCTAACTGTCTGAAAGCAGAAGCGATTCACTACATCGGTGATCTAGTACAGCGCACTGAGGTTGAGCTACTTAAAACGCCAAACCTTGGTAAGAAATCTCTTACAGAGATTAAAGACGTGCTTGCATCACGTGGTCTATCTTTAGGTATGCGCCTAGAGAACTGGCCGCCAGCGTCTATCGCTGAAGATTAATCGATACTAGTTAGAAGGATTAGGTCATGCGCCATCGTAAGAGTGGTCGTCAACTCAACCGCAACAGCAGTCATCGCAAAGCGATGTTCAGCAACATGGCTAGCTCTCTAGTACGTCATGAAGTTATCAAGACTACTTTGCCAAAAGCAAAAGAGCTACGTCGCGTCGTTGAGCCTTTGATTACACTAGCTAAGACTGACAGCGTTGCAAACCGTCGTCTAGCATTTGCTCGCACTCGTGATAACGAAGTTGTAGCAAAACTATTTAACGAACTAGGTCCACGTTTCGCTGCCCGTCAAGGCGGTTATACACGTATCCTTAAAGCCGGTTTCCGTACTGGTGATAAAGCTCCAATGGCTTACATTGAGCTTGTAGATCGCCCAGAAGTAGCTGTAGAAGCTGCTGCTGAGTAATCAGTTCGTATATAATAAAAAAGCCGAGCAGCAATGCTCGGCTTTTTTGTATCTGAAATAAAGCAAATTACAGCTTATACCAAGCCCAGTAAGTAAATGTTCAGAAATAGCGTAGGAAAGATGCTTGATAAAACGGTGGAATTTTTCGATAAGTAGTTATTCTACAATCAAAAGTTCGAATGCAGTTATTGGGTATTTTAACAAGCTAGGGTGACCAGTTATTTACCACGATTGGTATTATATTGCCGATATAAAAAAGGCTGGCAATTGCCAACCTTTGCTCATCCGTTATAAGACTATCTTATAGGATATCAAGTAGTTCTACTTCGAATACTAGTGCTGCGAATGGAGGAATTGCTGCACCTGCACCGCGCTCGCCGTAGGCAAGATCTTGTGGAATGTATAACTTCCATTTAGAACCAACAGGCATTAGTTGAAGAGCTTCTACCCAGCCTTTAATTACACCTGTAACAGGGAACTCAGCAGGTTGTCCACGAGATACTGAGCTGTCAAATACAGTACCATCTGTTAATTCACCGTGGTAATGAACGCGTACTTGTTTGTCAGATGTTGGGATCTCACCAGTACCTTCAGTGATGATTTCGTACTGTAGACCAGACTCAAGAACAGTCACTTCAGAGCGTAATGCATTATCTGCTAAGAATACTTCACCATCAGCAGCTGCAGCTTTTGCTGCTTCTTGACGTGCAGATTCAGCTCGTGTGTGTAATTCTTGCAGTGCGTTATTGATTTCATCAATCTCAATTGATGGCATTTCGCCTACTAGTGCCGTTGCAATGCCAGCTGCGATAGCGTCAACATTTAGACCGTCTAGGCCGCTACCAGCAAGCTGTTGACCCATTTGTAGACCAATACCGTAACTTGCTTTTTGCTCTACAGTTTCAAATTTTACTTCAGACATAAACTGTCACTCTTTTATCTAAATAAACAAAGGCCAAAGAATAGCAGTTTCAGCCAGCGGATGAAACGGTAACACGTGATATCTGAATTCAATCGTTCAGGTTGTGACAAATCGCAGATCACCCAGAAAAATGTTTAAGTTTGTGTCAACGTTTACGATATCACGCGTATAGCTCTATACTGTTCGTTCTTGAGTTTTTATACTGTAGGTTGAAATTAAAGGAGACGGATAGAGATGAATCGTCGTTATAAAAAGAAACCGCAAACAGATTATTTAGCTCTTATCCAACAAAAGTGGCACTCATTTGAATGGCGGATATGGGGAGGGCGTGTACGTACCTATTGGCAAGCTTTACCTAAATTGCATCGACGAGCTTTAGCTGTATTAACGCCTGTTGTTGTGCTGCTGTTGATCATTCCTATGCCAAGTAGTGAATCATTAAAAGCACCAAAGAAGAGCAATGAACGGGTAAATATTAATATTGATACCACAGGTTTGAGCCAACAAAAAAGTGCTCAACAATCTTCTTTGAAATCAGAAAATTGGCAAGAATACACTGTTAAAAGTGGTGATACTTTATCGCAAGTTTTCCGTGCCAATGATTTACCGATGTCCGATCTCAATGCGTTGGTCAAGATTGAAGGTGGTGATAAACCACTTAGTCAGATAACGCAAGGACAGCTTGTTCGTTTTAAACTCGCCGCCAATGGCCAACTTGATATCCTTCAGCTTGAAAAGAATAACCAGTCAGTGATGTTTTTTAGGCTCTCTGATGGTGGGTTTGGCCGCAGTAAATAAATGATGGCGTAGTGGTGATGTTCATACTCGTTATCGAGACAGCTTCATATCAATATGCGGGATATCATCTTCTAGATACATATCAGATGTTTGATCAAATCCATAGGATTGGTAAAACTTAGCTAAATACTGCTGGGCACCAATTTCAATATCTTGGTTTGGCCATAATGCTTGGCAATTATCTAACGCTTGTTGGAGCAGTTGGTGGCCGAGTCCTGTTCCTCTTGCTTCTGCTTTTGTCGCCACGCGTCCAATACTGACACTGGGGTAGCTAATACCCGCGGGCAATAATCTTGCACATGCAACGATCTGTTGTTGTTGATAACCGATTAAATGGAAGACACCCGCTTGAGTATCTTTATCGTCCAGCTCTGGATATGGACAATTTTGCTCAACCACAAAAACATTTACTCTTAGTTTGAGCAAATCGTAGAGTTGTTGGGTGGTTAGTTGTGAAAAGGAAAGACATTGCCAGGTGATCATTTGTAGACTCCTCGGTTTATTAATATCTGCAATGTAGCAAGCTTAAGTGCATGATTCATTAACAAAGGTTAAGTTAAGTTGAGTAACTTGTGTGATGCTCGGCAAAGATTCGCTAGCCACAAGAGGTTAAATAACGATAATAGGCGTTTAATTTTCGTCTAACCAAAGGACGTCCCCTTGAGCAATACCACTTTTTCGGCTGTTAGTTTAAAGCCAGAACTTCTTTCAAACCTCGACACATTGGGTTATACCAAGATGACGCCGATTCAGGCGCTAAGCTTGCCAACCATTTTGGCGGGTAAGGACGTGATTGGCCAAGGAAAAACCGGCTCAGGTAAAACCGCGGCTTTTGGTTTGGGCGTCTTGTCTAATTTGAATGTAAAACGCTTTCGCGTGCAGTCGCTCGTGCTATGCCCAACTCGTGAGCTGGCTGATCAGGTGGCGACTGAAATCCGTACTTTAGGCCGAGCGATTCATAACATCAAGGTACTCACTTTATGTGGTGGTATGCCGATGGGACCACAAATTGGCTCCCTAGAGCATGGTGCACATATTTTAGTTGGTACACCTGGTCGTATTTTGGATCACCTTGAAAAAGGGCGTATCGACCTATCTGAGCTCAATACCCTGGTGCTGGATGAAGCGGATAGAATGCTCGAAATGGGTTTCCAAGACGCGCTAGATGCGATCATTCGTGAAACTCCTGCTTCACGCCAAACGTTGCTATTTAGTGCAACATTCCCTGCCCAAATTAAGCAGATTGCTCAGCGTATTATGCGTGAACCTGAAATGGTTAAAGTTGAATCGACGCACGATACGTCCAGCATTCAACAATATTTTTATAAAGTCGACGGGACAGAAGCTCGCGACCAAGCACTCGAGTTACTGCTTTTGCATCATCAGCCAGAATCTGCAGTTGTGTTCTGTAATACAAAGAAAGAAGTGCAAAACGTTGCTGATGAACTACATCATAAAGGTTTTAGCGTGATTGAACTGCATGGTGATTTAGAGCAGCGCGACCGCGATCAAGCGTTAGTTCAATTCGCTAACAAGAGTATCTCTATTCTGGTGGCGACGGATGTGGCCGCGCGTGGTTTAGACGTAGATAACTTAGATGCAGTATTCAACTTTGAGCTTTCACGTGATCCTGAAGTGCACGTACACCGTATTGGTCGTACTGGCCGAGCGGGTAGCAAAGGTTTAGCGTTCAGCTTCTTTAGTGATAATGAAATGCATCGTGTCGCCATGATTGATGAATACATGGACATGCCTATTGAGCCGGCGAAACTACCAGATTCAAGTGCGATGAATCGACAGCCATATCAAGCTAATATGGTGACGATTCAGATTGATGGCGGCAAAAAGCAGAAAGTACGTCCAGGCGATATTTTGGGTGCTTTAACCAGTGATGGTGGTATTGATGGCCAATATGTTGGCAAGATTAACCTATTTGCGATGCGTGCTTATGTGGCCGTACATAAGTCAGTTGCTAAAAAAGCATTGAAAAAGATGGAGTCTGGCAAGATGAAAGGTCGCCAATTCCGAGCGCGTTTACTTAAGTAGCCAAGTTAGGTTTAATTGAGCCAGCGCTAATTTGCGCTGGCTTTTGCGTTTATGCGTGCTTTGATTCTGCTAAGGCTGATGGGGGTAATACCAAGATAAGCCGCAATATGTTGTTCATTAATACGCTCACATAGCTCAGGAAAGTGTTGGCACAACAGTTGATAACGCTGTTGTGGCGAATGCAGCAGCATGAACCGTTCTTTGTTTTCTTTATACCTCAATTGTGTTTCCAACAGCTTAAGATAAATGGGATGAGCATTGTCACGCCATTTCTGCAATGTCTGCATCGGAATACAGAACAGCTGTACCGGAGTGAGTGTCTCTAATAAATAAGAGGAGGGTTGATGATTGATCAAACTCTCGAATCCTATCACCCAGTCTTTCTCCCAATAAAATTCTTTGCTGAATTGTTTGCCTTGTTCAGTGAGATAGCAGGCATGACAAACACCTTGTAGTACAAAGTAGAATTCGTCAGCATATTCGCCTTGATTGACTAGTATATGTCGTGTTGGTAGCTCTAATGGTTTGGCAATAGTGAGTAAGTGTTCGATATCATCTTGCGCAAAACCGTGGCGGAATAACTGCTGGTAAAAATCGACATCCATTTCATGATGAGCCTTCTTGTTGATAGAGCTTCTATCTTACCTTGATTTTAGTGAGTAATAAAAAACGCAGCCAATGGCTGCGTTTGAAGATAAATAATCTGGATATTGAATCAGTTATTTCGTTAGGTCAATTTTATAAACCGCGAAGCCAACATCGTCAGTGGCGACTTTGGTCATTGGATACAGCCCTTTGTCCTTGATAAATTGTGCCGCTTTGTCACTTGGTGATGTTTCAAAGCGAATATCCAATGCTGTATCGGTTTTTATCGGTGCAAATGCCCAGTTATTGTCAGCGCTTGGGTTCACTAGTCCTTTTTCTTGGCTCACGCGAGAAATATAGTTTGCAACAACAGTGCGGTTTTCATCAGGTGAATCAAAAGCGATGAACTCTGTACCAGTTCCTGCAAACTTATTGCTGTAAGCGCGGTAGTTATTGGTGGCCACAATAAAGGTTTGCTTCATATCGATAGGCTTACCTTGGTAAGTCAAACCGACAATACGTTCTGCGCCTTCATGTTGAACTTTACAATCACCATCGTATTTTGCTGGTTGAGTTACGTCGATCTGATAGTTCACACCATCCATCACATCGAAGTTGTAAGTGCGAAAGCCATCCCAATCAATTAACTGCTGAGGTGCTGTGCTGTTGATATCAATTTGTTTAAATTGGCCTGCGCTGCACTCTAACCACTCTTTCACTTCGTGACCTGTCATTTTGAGTGCAACTAGCGTGTTTGGATAGAGATATAAGTCAGCAGCATTACGGAACGTCAGTTGACCTGCTTCGACTTCGGTAAAGTTAGAAGGGTCATTTTTGCGACCACCTGCTTTAAATGGAGCCGCAGCAGAAAGCACTGGTAAGCCATCAAGGCTAGGATCACCTTGAATAAAGCGTTCGACATAATCTTTCTGAGCGAGGTTAACGATTTGCACCGTTGGGTCGTCTTGTACTAATGCTAAGAAGCTGTACATCACGTCATTCGCTTTACCAATCGGTTGGTTAACAAATTCACGAGTACCTTTGTGATCATCTTGCAATGCTTTTACGATGCCAGCATCGGCTTCAGCCAGTGATGTTTTGTTAGCTTTGTCGAAAATAGGACGAGCTTGTGATTGGCCGTCTACCACACTCCACTTACCATCTTTACTTTCTAAAGTTAGGTCCATAACGCCAACATGGCTACCCCAGCGTCCGGGCATTACCGCGGTTATGCCATTAATAGTGCCTTTTTCAACATCCGCTCCCGGTAATTTTGCAAAATCTTTGCTTGGGAAAACCGCATGTGAGTGACCAAAAGCGATGGCATCAATGCCTTTTACTTGTGTGAGGTAATAAACCGAGTTTTCTGCCCCTGTTTTGTGCGGGTCAGATGATACGCCTGAGTGTGGAATAGCCACAATCACATCCGCGCCTTCTTGTTTCATTTGTGGGATCAACTGCTCAGCGGTTTCTTTGATATCTTTGGCTACCACTTGTCCTTCAAGGTTTTTCTTATCCCACACCATAATTTGTGGTGGTACAAAACCGATATAACCAACTTTAATTTGATGAGCGTTACCGTCGGTATCTTTAAAAGTGTGTGTCTTAATTAGGTATGGTTTGAAGTAGTGCTTACCGGTTTTTTGATCGTAAACGTTTGCGTTTACATAAGGGAAATCAGCGTCATTGATGGTTTCTGCTAAGAAAGATAAACCGTAGTTAAATTCATGGTTACCAATGTTACCTACATCATAACCGAGCTGATTCATGGCTTTATAGACAGGATGGACTTCGCCAGCTTTGATTCCTTTGGCTGCCATGTAATCGCCCATTGGGCTACCTTGAATTAAGTCACCATTGTCCACTAATACGCTGTTTTGAACTTCATTACGAGCTTGTTTGACCAGGGTGGCAGCGCGAGATAATCCGATTTGGTTGGATGGCTTATCTTTGTAATAGTCGTAATCCATCACATTGGTATGGATGTCAGTTGTTTCGACAATACGAAGCTTAATTGTGTCAGCCATTGCGGGGCCAGCCATGGTCAACATACCGCCAAGAACGGCTATTGATAGAGGTTTCACTGCCACTTTCATTGTGTACTCCATTATATAGGGGAAATAAATAACTGGTGTAATGTATCAAAAGCTCATGAAACAATGATTTCAATGAGGATTAATTTGTGATGTTAAGCGTTAACTTGGTGGCATTCTGTAGCCAAGATCCCAACAATCATGACTTTTCATCAAAAATAAGTGATTTCATTGTGATAGCTAATTAATCCCTTATCAGCTTTTGATATAAAAAATGAAATTTTAGAATTTCAGGTAATATAAAGACCTCGCCATAATGCCTCTATAAATTTAGTTATGGATGACGATAATGATAGGTAAGGACACAATTTCTCAGCTTCCGGTAAAAGGGCCACGCCTCGTTGCTGTGAATGCTCAAACCCTAGTTCCTAGCACGCCATCGTACGTAAAAAGCCAACTTGCTTCAGGCGAAGTAGCACTAATTGGTGCAGGTCCTGGTGATCCTGAATTATTAACTTTAAAAGCGTTGAGTTTTCTGCAGCAGGCCGATGTGGTGCTTTATGATTACTTGGTTTCAGATGAAATCATGTCTTTGGTATCCAGTGAAACCATTTTGGTTTGTGTTGGTAAAAGAGCCGGTCATCACAGTGTTCCGCAACACAAAACCAATCAGCTATTGGTCGATTTTGCCAAGCAAGGTCATAAAGTAGTGCGCATTAAAGGTGGTGATCCTTTTATTTTTGGGCGCGGTGGTGAAGAGCTGGAAGTCTTGTTCGATGCCGGAGTTAAGTTTCAGGTGATCCCTGGTATTACTGCAGCCGCTGGCGCGACGGCTTATGCTGGCATCCCATTAACTCATCGAGATTATGCTCAATCAGCCTTATTCGTTACTGGTCATTTAAAAGCTGAAAACGATGATATGGATTGGTCAACGCTAGCCCGTGGTAATCAAACCTTGGTGATTTATATGGGGTTGATGAAGTCGAGTTATATCCAAGATCAGTTGATTGAGCATGGCCGCCAAGTAACCACACCGATCGCCATCATTGAACGCGGTACTCAGCGAACACAGCAAGTTTTCAAAGGTCAACTTAGCGATTTATCTCAATTGGCAGCAAAAGCACAAGCGCCTTCCTTAATTGTGGTTGGTGAAGTCGTTGCGTTGTCTGACAAGCTGCATTGGTTTGGTGAGCCTGCATTTCAGTACGGCCAAGCGATTGAGACCACTCACATCAATTACGCCTAATTCTAATCATAAGGGCACAGTAACGCTCTGAAAATACGATCGTATCAATGACTCTCATTGCAACACGCTCGCACAGCGAGCCAAAAGGAAGCATGAAGATGGACCAACAACGCTTAACCCATTTACAGCAGCTCGAAGCGGAAAGTATTCACATTATTCGTGAAGTGGCGGCTGAATTTGATAACCCAGTAATGATGTACTCGATCGGTAAAGATTCATCCGTCATGTTGCATCTAGCACGTAAAGCCTTTTACCCAGGAAAAATTCCGTTTCCTTTGCTGCATGTCGATACTGACTGGAAGTTTCGCGAGATGATTGAATTTCGTGATCGCGCAGCACAAAAGTATGGTTTTGAACTACTGGTGCACAAAAACCCAGAAGGTCTGGCCATGGGTTGTAGTCCATTTGTTCATGGCTCTTCAAAACACACCGATATCATGAAAACTCAAGGGCTTAAGCAAGCGCTGAATAAGTACGGTTTTGATGCTGCTTTTGGTGGTGCTCGTCGTGATGAAGAGAAATCTCGTGCCAAAGAGCGGGTCTATTCATTTCGAGATAAAAACCACACGTGGGATCCTAAAAACCAACGTCCAGAATTATGGAAGACCTATAACGGCCAAGTAAACAAGGGCGAAAGCATTCGCGTATTTCCTTTATCGAACTGGACTGAACTTGATATTTGGCAATACATCTACCTAGAAAATATTGAAATTGTTCCGCTGTATCTGTCTGAAATTCGTCCTGTGGTCGAGCGTGATGGCATGTTGATCATGGTTGATGATAACCGTATGAAACTTGAGCCGGGTGAAAAGGTTGAATACAAAAGTGTTCGCTTCCGCACTCTCGGTTGTTACCCGCTGACTGGCGCTGTTGAATCCAAAGCGAATACCTTGCCCGGTATTATTGAAGAGATGCTCGTTGCCACATCAAGTGAACGACAAGGCCGTGCGATCGACCACGATCAGTCGGGATCGATGGAATTGAAAAAACGCCAAGGTTATTTCTAAGGATCTAAGGAAAGATTATGAATAGTGCAGTTCAAGCTCAACTTTCTGAGCTAGGTATTGAAGGTTACCTCACTCAACACCAACACAAATCGCTACTTAGATTCCTCACATGTGGTTCGGTAGATGATGGAAAAAGTACCTTAATTGGTCGTCTGCTTCATGATTCAAAGCAGATTTATGAAGATCAATTAGCCGCAGTGCATTCCGATAGTCAGCGTGTTGGTACGACTGGCGAACGTCCTGATTTGGCGCTGCTGGTGGATGGTTTGCAAGCCGAACGTGAACAAGGCATCACGATTGATGTCGCGTACCGTTATTTCTCAACTCAAAAACGAAAATTCATCATTGCCGATACTCCTGGGCATGAGCAATACACGCGCAATATGGCCACTGGAGCTTCAACGTGTGATCTTGCGGTGATTCTGATTGATGCCCGTAAAGGGATTTTAGATCAAACACGTCGCCATTCATTCATCTCCAACTTATTGGGCCTGAAGCATTTTGTCGTCGCGGTCAATAAAATGGACTTGGTTGATTATGCACAAGAGCGTTTTGAGCAAATTCGCCAAGATTATTTGGAGTTTTCCAAACACCTGCAAGGTGAGATTGATATTCAGATCATCCCGATTTCAGCATTAGAAGGCGATAACGTGGTCGAGGAGAGTCAGTTTATGGACTGGTATCAAGGACCATCTCTACTTGAGTTACTTGAAGATGTCGATGTTGATCAAGAGAAAGGTGCGGGCGAATTTCGTTTTCCAGTGCAGTACGTCAACCGCCCGAATCTCGACTTTCGAGGCTTTGCGGGCACGATAGCATCAGGTCGCATCAACGTCGGTGATTCAATCAAAGCATTGCCATCGGGTAAACAATCGACCATTGCCCGCATTGTCACTTTCGATGGTGATCTAGAACAAGCGCAGACAGGTCAAGCGGTTACCTTGACACTGACAGATGAAATCGACATTAGTCGTGGTGACTTAATTGTCCTTGAAGGGGCGAATGTTGAGTCAACTAACCACCTATTGGCAGATGTGGTGTGGATGACTGAGCAACCACTTCAGGCGGGTCGCGAGTACAACATCAAAATTGCAGGTAAGAAAACGGTTGGTCAAGTAAAGGCTATTCGTCATCAATATGACATCAATAACCTTTCGACCTATCAAAGTGATGAGCTGCCGCTCAATGGTATTGGGTTGTGCGAATGGTCATTGAATGAGTCGATTGCTCTCGACAAGTACTTAGACAGCGCCAATACCGGCGGTTTTATCATTATTGATCGTCTTACTAACGTAACAGTTGGAGCTGGTTTAGTGCGTGATAGCCTACAAAACTTAGCGCGCGATGAAAACCATCATTCTGCTTTCGAAATTGAATTAAATGCTCTGATCCGCAAGCATTTCCCACATTGGGACGCAAAAGATCTCAGTCAATTATTAAAGTAGTCATTGTTGTGAGAGTGAGTGATCGCTCTCTTATTGAGGGATGAGTTATGTGGGAACAAGGATTGGTGTTAGCAATTTTGCTCGGCATTATTACTTGCTTGCTTGCAACTCGTATTAAGCCTAGTTTCATTTTTGCGGGTGCCGCTTTTGTAGCGTTTATGGCAGGAATGATCGAGCTAAAAAGTGTTGCGGCAAACTTCACTAACTCATCACTATTAACGTTAATTCTTCTGGTGCTGGCTTCGGCTGCTTTAGAGAAAACACGTTTGATCAGTTGGGTGAGCCGTAGTATTTCCGAAGGTACACTTGGGTCTGTGGTAGCTAAATTAGGCTTATCAACGGCGCTGCTATCATCATTTACCAACAATACTGCTGTCGTGGTGTCATTGATTGGCGCAGTTAAGCGTAATCAACAACATGCGCCTTCTAAGTTATTGATCCCACTTTCTTATGCGGCCATTTTTGGTGGCACATTAACTCTGATAGGAACGTCAACCAACCTCATTATTAACAGCTTTGTGGAAGATGCTGGCTTGCCGAGTTTGGGATTTTTTGCGCCGACGATGATTGGACTTGCGGTCTTATTCGGTTGTGTTTTGATCTTAATTCCGCTCAGTTATTTTTTACCGAATTACGATGATCAAAGCCAAGAGGATTTACCTTATTTCTTAGAAGCTAGAGTCGAAGCTGGATCACCGCTGGTGGGGCGGAGTATCAGTGAAAATAATTTACGAGCACTGCGTAAACTGTTTTTAGCTGAAGTGATCCGCAATGGTGAAACCGTCGCATCGGTAGATCCTGATTTTATACTGCAAGCCAAAGATCGCCTGCTGTTTTGTGGTGATATTGAAAGTGTTTCAACTCTGCAAGAGATCCAAGGTTTAACGTTGTTTGGACAACATCATTTAAACGGCCAAAGCTTTGTTGAAGTGGTGGTGAGCTCATCAGCCAGTTTTTGTAATAAAACACTTAAATCAAGCCAATTTCGTGAGCGATTTGATGCGGTTGTGGTCGCGATTCGTCGTGGTCATGAACGTTTAGAAGGTGGGCTTGGTAATATAATTTTAACCGCTGGTGATACCTTAGTATTGGTTCCTGGTAAGCGTTTTGATGCTGAACGTCGAGCACATCGCCGCGAGTTTGTACTGATCAATGATTTGGATTCTAGCGCCAAGCTTGATAGCCATAAATCCAGTTTAGTGTTGATAGGGTTTGTTGCTGTGATTGCCGCTTCGCTATTGGGGCTCATTCCTATCATCAAAGGCTTATTGGGCTATCTATTGGTGATGTTGATTTGTGGCATTGTACAAATCAACGAACTACGTCGCCGTTTCCCGATTGATATTGTGGTGATCGTTGGTTCAGCTTTATCCATTGCACAACTGATGATCTCATCCGGTCTTTCTGCTCGGATGGGGCAAATGTTCATCGAAGCGTTTAATGGATGGGGGGTATTTGGTGCTTTAGTGGCGACCTATTTTGTCACCTTAGTGCTCACTGAACTAGTGACTAACAACGCAGCCGCCGCACTGGCCTTTCCTATTGGTTACAGCATGGCGATTGGCTATGGCGTTGACCCGATGCCATTTATTATGGCAGTGCTGTTTGGTGCCAGTGCCAGCTTTATTTCCCCTTATGGTTATCAAACCAATTTACTGGTTTACAGCGTAGGAAATTATAAATTGAGCGATTACATACGAATCGGAGTGCCAATTTCGTTGGTGTATTCAGCTTTGGTGTTGACACTTATTCCTCAATTTTTTCCATTTTGATGTATAAAAAAGGACTTCGTTATGAGTACCGCTTCTGCCAATAAAGATGAAAATATCGTCTGGCATCAACACAGTATTGATAAACAATTTCGTGCCAAATTAAAACAGCAACAACCAGCTGTGCTGTGGTTTACCGGACTTTCTGGTGCTGGTAAATCGACGATTGCAGGAGCATTAGAGCTGCGTTTAGCACAATTGGGTTTTCATACCTATTTATTGGATGGTGACAACGTTCGTCATGGTTTGTGTAGTGATCTGGGTTTTTCCGACCAAGATCGCCGTGAGAATATCCGCCGCATTGGTGAGTTGGCAAAATTAATGGCTGATGCAGGGTTGATTGTGCTGTCTGCTTTTATTTCACCGCACCGAGCAGAGCGTCAGTTAGTGCGCGATTTATTGCCACAGGGCGAGTTTATTGAAGTGTTCGTCAATACTGATTTAGATATCTGCGAGCAGCGTGATCCTAAAGGGCTATATAAAAAAGCTCGTGCTGGAGAAATTGCCAATTTCACGGGAATCGATTCTGAATATGAACAACCGTTAAACCCGGAAATAGACCTTCCGGCTGGTGAAAAGCCGATTGATGAACTGGTCGATCTTTGTCTGCAAGCACTGAAACAGCGTGCGATCATCGCGTAAAATTACGATACTAAATCGTCCAAAGGGCTCTGATGAGCCCTTTTGCTATTGTATTAACTATATTAACGACGTCGAGTGCTTACACTGCGTGATGAAATGAATTACTGGCCGCTTCGGTTTGCACGGTGAATTTTTGGCTTAATACGGCAACCATTTGATCGTAATACTGCATATTGGGTTTATTACCGAGTAGCTTGCACAGCTCGTTACCCGTTGGACTAAAGCGGTAATAGAGTAAGCGAACCCCTTTGCTTATCGATTGCAAAGACAAGTTTTTACCTTGATAGGTCAGCAATAGCGCAGGTTCTAGTTCAATTTCGCCTGATTCTAGTTCGGTTGCATGCAACAGACCCAACTCAATTAACACTAATAGGCTCGAGTAGGGAAGTTGGAAGCTCCCCATATTGATGGTAAAGGTGGTATTGCGTTTACCTAAACTAAAAATCCCATTTGATGCTCGAACTCCAACCAACAGTTTTCGGCTATTATCGCTCCCAAAACTGCATGCTAATGATGATGCTCTTTGGAGGATTTGCGCCTCTTTTGGGGTCATATCTTGTAGAACTTGCAATGCTTTCAATGATGTCGAACCTGGGTTGGTCACTTCACGCTTAAGTACTTGCGCCCAAAGTCGCTGCATGGAGGAATTATGGATGTCTTGCGCCATATCAAAAAAACGATGCAACCAGTCTTGGTCTGGATCGCCAGCCGTTTCATCTTTGCATGAAACATGAGCGAGTTTGAGGATCTGTTCGAGGTTTTTTTGTCTCTGTTCTTTGCGCTGACGCTCTCTAAACAGGGCGCGGTCGAGTGGGGTTTTCTGTGGTGGTTCGTTTTGCAGTAATGCATCAAGACCATGGCACTGTGCAATATTCAAAATGCGGCTGGCGCTGTCTTTGATATAACTCGATTTTTTTTCGTGGCTTTGGTTTGAGTTTGTTTGATGCTCAATCACGATAGGTTTACTGGTATCTACCATTCACATTTCCGATTCAATCGCTCGTTTCATCTATAAATCAAAATGTAACGTGTAACTCATTTCGCATCTAGAAAAAACAGTTGTTCTAGATCATAAATTTGAGCTATCGTCATTGATAATAATTTGTTAAAATTGTTATCAATGTTCGAGGGGTGTTTATGAGGCGTTGGAAAGAAAATAAACTAAAAAAGCTCCTATCGATAGCCTTACTCTTTTTGGTATATATTGCTTTGTTAGTGTATCTCTACAAATATATAGCGTAGCTCAGACGAATCGATAGGTTGCTGCTTTGTTAATTACATATCATCATATTCTTCAATAGCGGTTCCTTCGATCACATAAGCGGTCTCAGCCAATTCGTGACTGACACTTTCTGTTTTCAATGTACCGACGACATAAATCACATCCCATAGCTGTTGAATGGGCGCACCTTTGGGAAATTTCACATAAATAATTTGGTTTGGTGGTGGTGGTGGTACGTGTATACAAGCGCCAAAATATGGAACCAGTAGAAATTCGGTCACCATGTTAGCATCGCCCTCTAATGGAATCACAAACCCCGGAATTTTGACTTTACTACCGTTTAGCTCACTTCTCACACCTCCAACCTTAGACTGTTCCGCTGTCATATCACCATTATGGCTTAAGGCAGGCATGCCTTCGGGTGTGAATTGGTTACGCTCGTTTTGTGGAATGAGATCAATCCAATCTAGCTTTAACACATCTTCGTTACTTTGTGCGTAAAATGGCAACAAGCCGGACAGCAATAAGGTGCCGATAAGTAGTAGTTTCTTCATCAATAAATCCTAAATTCGGATGGTCATACCATCACTGAGTGATTGTCGATATGCGCGCAATGCAGGAATGAAACCAATGATCACACCGGCGAGTTGTACATAAGCTAATAGTTGCCACTCGTAGCGACTAATAGCACTTAAGGTAATTTGGATGCCATATTGTTGAGCAATAAATGGTTGAGCAATAGCGAGTAAAGCATATAGACCGATAAGCCCAACGACGATTCCCATAAAAGTGAGTGTCGTGGCCTCACTGATGAGCAGGGCAAAAATATGTTTAGGTTGAGCACCCATTGCTCGTAGTATGGCCATTTCACGACGCCTTTCTTGCAAGCTGGTTAATAAACTACTGAGCATGCCCAGTAAACCTGCGGCCACTACAAAAATGGAAACCGCCATTAATGCTTGTTCAGCGACGGACATCATGCTCCACAATTCTTGCAAGGCAACGCCCGGCATAATTGCGCTGAGAGGTTCTTGGCGATAATTATTAATTTCACGCTGTAGGGCAAACGTCTGAATTCTTGATTTTAGCCCGACCAACATGGCGGTGATCTGCTTTGGTTGAAAATTGTACTGGGCTAATTGCTCTTGCGATGGTGTATTGCCTAAATGTGCACCAGATTCCCAGCCAACGTGAATCGCTTCAATCGCTTCAAGTGATACATGTACGGTTTTATCAACTGGTGTGCCAGTAGGAGCTAAAATGCCTACAACTTTGAATGGTAAGTTGTCATGGCGACTAAACCCAACATCGCTGATGCCATGAGCGATAATGATATCGCTACCAATGTGATATCCAAGCGTTTTGGCGACATCTGAACCTAATACTGTTTCAAATAATCCATTAAACTCAGTTCCTTGAGAAAAAGTAAGTGGTTGCTTACTTCCATATTTAAAATTCTCAAAATAACTGTGGTTCGTGCCCATCACCCGAAAACCCTTGTGCGAGTCTCCTAATGAAATAGGGATTGCCCATTTCACCGCGCGGTGCTGGCTAAAATCTTGGTAGCTTTTCCAGTCGATATTATTGGTAGCATTACCAATGCGAAATACAGAATAGAGCAGCAAGTTAACTTGTCCTGAACGGCCGCCGACGATTAAATCAGTTCCTGAAATGGTGTTGGCAAAGCTACTTTTGGCTTGAGTGCGGATCCGTTCTACACCCATCAGCAAAATGACGGAAATGGCTACAGTCAGTATCGATAGTATGGCTGTTGTTTTACGGTTTAGGACACTTTTCCAAGCAAGGTTAGCAATCACATTCATGCGAATTCTCCTGCTTGGTTTAATTGTGGTAAGTGAATACTTCGGTCAAATAGATTTTCTAGTGTTGGGTCATGGCTGACAAAAACCAAGGTGGCCCCTGCGTGGTCCGCTTCTTCGAGTAGCAGTTCAATAAAGGCTAAGCGATTATCGTGATCGAGAGCTGAGGTTGGCTCGTCGGCAATGATCAATTGTGGCTCGCCGATGAGTGCTCGAGCGGCAGCTACGCGCTGCTGTTGGCCAATACTTAATTCAATAACTGGTTTAGTAAATAGCGATTCAGCTAAGTGCAGCCTAGTGAGCAGTTGTTTGGCTTTTTCGGCCATATCTCCCTCGACCTGCTGTTTACGTATGGCTGAAAACTGACAAGGTAATATCACGTTTTCAATAACCGACAAGTAAGGCAATAAATTAAATTGTTGGAAGATATAACCGATATGGTCGGCTCTAAATTTATCTCGTTGACGGGATGTTAGTGCTGAAAGATCGGTACCTAAAATCGAAACTTGGCCATGTTGGGCTTGGTTGATGCCCGTTAACAGGCTGAGTAAGGTTGATTTTCCACAGCCACTAGGTCCTTTTATAAATAGATGCTCACCACGTTTAACCGAAAGCTGTTTGATGTTTAACGCTGATTGAGGGCTGTTGGGCCAACAAAATTCAACGTCATTCAATTCAATGACAGAGGCCAGCGATAGAATATGCAGATCACTCATGGTTGATTCCTGTAACAACAAAAGCGTTGGGTAAGTAAGTTCTTACCCAACGTTGTGATGGCTTAAAATGAAATACGCGTATTGTTCTCTTTCAATTCCAATGCAGATTGTGCTTTGTCTGTAAGCAGATTAGCACTGATCGACTTGGTATTTGGGAACAACTTAAACCATTGAGTATCAATTTGTTGTAATTGAGCAATGTCATCACAGTGATATTGGTATTGCACACTGAATGAACCATGGGCTGAGTGTTGATCATCGTGGTGATGCTCATCATGATCATGATGGATATCTTTATCATGATGGTCGTGGTCGTGGTGCTCATCACTACCTAAAGTGTGTGTAATATCACTTTGTTCTAGGTGGCAGTTCGCTGCGCTAGATAACTGGAAAATTGCCTTGGGTTGGTTGAACTGTTCAAGCACTTTATTCAGTGTTTGCTGTTGTTGATCATTTTCTGGGGCATGCTCAAAACCGACCACATCAGCGCCTGGCGCTGTAATCTCGATTAATAAATCTTGTCCATCTTGAGCAATATTAAATTCAACATGGCCGTGTACGTGTGCGTCATGTTGACGAAACTCTTCATTGGCGAGTACTGCCGTACTGATCATCAGGCTAGATGCGCTCATCGCAACGCCGATACATAAAGCTAGTTTGTGTTGCATTATCATTGGTTGGTTCCTTTTAAACATTAAAATATCCCTTAGCGCATGCGCCTTGGGTAATAATCATGGCTATGAAAATGTTTAAAATATCGGCGGAGAGCGCGCAAGATAAGCGTAATGGACAGAAGGACGACGCTGTATTCTTTCTACAGTAAAAGGAATCTCACTTCCAATCATCACCGGCAGCGTCGGCATCGCACAGCTTAGGCCATTTTGTAGACCTGCAAAATGCTGACAATGGTGCTGTGTATGATGGGATGGCGTGATGTCGAGGTAATGCTCAACATAAGCCGCATTCAGCCATAAGGTGAGTAACACTGCACATAGTGCAGTGAACTTTATGCTGGAATAGGAAAAACACGGACGATTGAGCATTAAATGAAGACAGTCGTGAAAATAACAATTGTTATAATATAACAATATAAAGAGAGCAAAGAATACTCTTTTTTATATTGGGTGAGAATATCTATCGATAGGCATCACCCAATCATGGTGAGTTTGCGAGCGCTATAAGTTCTGCTTGATTATGCCTAATACTGTTTGAATTTCATCTTCTGTAAGGACACCTTCTTTAACAAACAGCACCTTTCCTTGTTTATCTTGAACGATAATGGCTGAAGATTCGGCTTGTAAATCCCAAGTATTAGCAACATTTCCAGCCTCATCCAGGACCATTGAAGACCATGGGAACTCTTTTTTGCTGTCTTGAGCTGACGATTTCACAAAAGAGCTCGTCCCCCAGATAGCATCATCTTGGTTGATGATCGAGGTCGTTTGGTAATTTTCCTGTGGGTATCCGGCTGCAGTAATTGCAGCCATGAGCGGCGCGTTCATTTTTTTTGCACTGCTGCGCCCTGCAATAGCTTGAATTACGCGAACTTTACCTAGGAGCAGGTCACTGCTCCAAGCTTGGTATTCGGCTTTATCGCCTTGCAGGATGATTTCGCCATGTTTCGCAACCTCAACTTTAGGTACTGATTGACCCAAAGTGATATTGTGCGCTAAAGCGATTGTTGGAGAGCACGCCAATAGAATGGCGATAAGTGTTTTATTTTTCATTGTATTATTCCCTTTGATTGAGCAACAAAGGTATAGCACAGAATTATAGAAACAACGAAAATAGGCACTCACGGCATTAGGTAAAATGCCAAGAGAGCCTCATTTTAGTACAAGTTATTGATTGGATTGTGGTGGGAAGCAGATGCCTGTTCCGCCTAATCCACAGTAGCCGTTCGGGTTTTTAGCTAAATATTGTTGATGATATGTTTCCGCAAAATAGTAGTGACTCGCTGGTAGAATTTCGGTCGTGATGGCAGCTTTATCATGCTCAGATAAAGCTTGCTGATAGTTTGATTTTGACTGTTCAGCGATTCGTTGTTGTTCGTCGTTAAAGGTGTAAATAGCAGAGCGATATTGAGTGCCCTTGTCATTACCTTGCCGCATCCCTTGAGTTGGATCGTGTTTTTCCCAAAAATGACTGAGTAGTGTTGCTAATGGCAAGCGTTTTGGATCAAAGATAACGCGTACCACTTCTGTGTGTCCTGTTTTCCCGGTACAGACCTCTTCGTAGGTTGGGTTGGGCGTAAATCCCCCTGCATAACCAACAGAAGTCGATACAACGCCATCGAGTTGCCAATATAGGCGTTCTGCACCCCAGAAGCAGCCCATGCCAATGAGGATTTGTTGTTCATCATCTGTGGGCTGTGCATTTAATTTGCTGTTATTCACATAATGAGCAGCATCAATTTCCATTGTGGTACTACGTCCAGGTAGAGCTGTGTCAGCGTTGACCATAGCTTGCTTGTCAAACATAACCTTTCCTTTTATAAACTGATTGATACTTTATTTTTTTATTATTGAGCTATTTACTAAGATTAAGACTGGATAATTGACTGATTTCATACAGACGAAAGTTGCTATTGACGGTATGATTTCAACCTATTCAAGATCTGTTAACTCAACTGCGCCCTAATTAAGCATGAGACGAAAATCATTACCAGTGCTATTGACGATGTTACTGCTCTCTACTTCGGTTTATGCTGATGTGGATTTGGCCATCAATGGCTTGCAAAGAGAGCAAAAAACAAACGTTGATGGTTATCTATCGTCCATCCCACAAAGCGATTATTCGACAGACTTACGTTTTCAATCTCGTTTAGAAAAAAGCATCTCTGAGGCGTTGAGTGCTATAGGCTACTACCATCCTAAATTTGATTTTATCGTTGAGGCTAATGGCCAGAAGTTAGTGGTTAATGTTACTCCCGGTGAAGTGATGACAGTACAAGAGTTTGATGTTGTCATCAGTGGTGAGGCCGAATCTGATCGTGATTTTAGAGAGATAATTTCTAAAAATGTGCTGCAAGTTGGCGCGCCAATCAACCATGGTCAATACGATACACTGAAATCGAGCATTCGCAATTTGGCGTTGCAGAAAGGCTATTTTAACGGTGATTTTACACTCAGCCGATTGGAAGTTGCACCAGATCTGAACCAAGCATTTGTTCGCCTGCATTTCGACAGTGGGATACGTTATCATTTCGGTGCATCAACCATTACGGACAGTCAGATTAAAGAAGAGCGAGTTCGCTCACTGCAACCTTACGAGACTGGTGAACCTTATTTGGTGTCTAAGGTTGGTGTATACAACCAAAATCTCTCCAATACTGATTGGTTCTCTTCTGTATTTGTTGAGCCTGACTTAAGCCAATTAGGTAATGGGCGAGAGGTGCCAATGAAGGTGTCACTTGCTCCACAAGCTCGCAATAAAATTGAAACTGGTCTGGGTTATTCAACCGACGTTGGTGTGCGAGGTTCATTGAAATGGAATAAACCTTGGGTGAATAGTAGAGGTCATAGTTTTAATAGCAGTGTCTCGATTTCTGCGCCTGAGCAAACTATTACTGCCGGTTATAAAATCCCGTTAGAAGATGTGTTGCGTCAGTATTATCGCATTCAGTATGGAATGAAGAATGTCGATAGTCGTGATACTCAAAGTTTAGAATCCAATTTATCTGTTGAACGTCATTGGGAGCTAGATACTGGTTGGCATCGCACACTATTTGTCCGTTATTTGATGGAAAATTATGAACAAGGTTTGCAAAGCGATGTTGGTCATTTTGTATTGCCAGGTGTCACTTACACCCGTACCCGAGTGAGGGGAGGTTCGATGCCCATGTGGGGAGATAAGCAGAGTATCACCTTAGAATACGCAGACCCTAGTCTTGCATCGGAAACTCGAGTGGGTCGTGTTTTAGCTAGTACTGCTTGGCTGCGGGGTATTGGTCGGAACCATCGTGGTCTATTTCGTATCGATGGAGGAGCCAATATTACCGATGAGTTCGATAAGCTATCTCCTTCACTGCGTTTCTTTGCTGGTGGTGACAATAGTTTGCGTGGTTATGGCTATGAATCTATTTCACCCAAAGATGCAAGTGGTGCTTTAACTGGGGCCCAATATATTGCGACGACGTCATTGGAATATCAATATCGTGTGGTTGGAGATTGGTGGGGAGCTGCGTTTGTCGATTACGGCGATGCCTTTAATGATTCCCCTGAGTGGAAAACTGGCGTTGGTGTGGGTATTCGTTGGGCGTCACCTGTTGGCCCTGTTCGTCTAGATTTTGCTTGGGGGCTTGATTCGGCCCCAGGAGATGAATTTAAATTGCACTTTACGTTGGGGCCTGAATTATGACCAAGGCTATGTTGAAGATAACCAAGTGGATAGCTACGATTTTATCTGTCCTGCTGATGGTATTTCTCATTGCTATTATTGGCTTGTTGTTCACTAATGCAGGATTGAATGTACTGTTGTGGGGTGCGCAACAAGCCGTCCCTCAACTGCAAGTCTCTACTACGCAAGGTGCCTTATTTCCACGCTTTACTCTTAATCAAGTGACATTTATCGATGATGACTTACATCTTGATTTGAAAGCCAAAAGAGTAACGTTAGCCGTCAATGCTAATTGCTTATTCGATCCTGCATTGTGCGTGCAAGAACTTGCGGTCATAGGACTGGACTTTGCTATGCCAGAGTTACCACCAGAAAGTGATGAGACGCAAGTAGTCGAATCTGAGCCGGTAACCGCCATCTCTATTCCTGTGCCTATTACCATTGGGCGAGTAGTGTTAAACGATATTGAACTGGATATCTTGGGCAATAAAATAGCGTGGCAGAGCTTCTCGACCAACGCTTCTATGTTCGGTAATCGTTTAAAAATAGGTAAAACCAGTTGGAATGATATCCAACTATCATTAGCCCCAAATGAAGCTGAATCAGCAATGCCTACCGCGGCTGAGTCAGAGAGACAACCGATAGTGCTACCGGATGTGACGATCCCACTGCAAGTCGAGCTTATGCGTTTTGACATCAATAATTTCACTCTGCAACAAGCAGAACCTATTGTGGTCAATCATTTAGGTTTAGTGGCGAATGCCTATCAACATAACGTCTCATTAAAAGCGCTAGAGTTGGATATTCCACTGTTGGTGGCAAACCTAAAAGCAGATGTGAGATTACAAGGCGAGTACCCATTAAATTTATCGTTAAAAAGCACCATTAAAAAGGCTGAAGCTAATGGGCAGACTGTTGCGCTCGACGCCTTTGGTAGCGTTAATGATTTAACCCTTGATGCTAAGTTTGGTGGATTGGCGCAAGCGACGCTGCATGCACAATTATCGCCTTTAGATCCTGAACTCCCATTTGATATCGTGTTGGATGATGTACAGGCCCAATGGCCACTCATCGGGCAAGGTGACTATTTTATTTCTGTTCCAACACTGAAAACACAAGGCTCATTGCAAGGGTATAACCTAGCCTTGCAGACACAGCTTAAAGGTAAAGATCTACCCGATGTGTCGTTGGATGTGGCAGGAAAAGGGACGTTGGAACAGATTGCTCTTGAATCTTTGTTGGTTGAAACGTTAGGTGGCAGCGTACGTGGTCAAGCGATGGCCAATTGGCAAGCTCCAATCAATTGGCAAGCCGCATTAACCATGCAAGATATTCAGCCCGGTTTACAGTGGTCAGAAGCTGAAGGGGTGATCAGCGGTAAACTGGAAACAAGCGGCGAGTTAACTTCGCAAGGTGGGTGGAAGATCGCGTTACCGCTTTTAGATATTGATGGGACATTGCGTGATTATCCGCTCAATATTGAAGGTCAACTCGATGCCTCAGATCCTACTGGTAAAGGTGAATTTCAAGTATCGACAAGTGGTTTAACGCTCGCTCACGGTCCAAACCAAATAACGGCGAAAGGTGTACTGGATAAGAATTGGCGCATGGGGTTGTCTGTCGACTTCTCTGATTTAGCCAAAAGTGTTCCCGATCTTGCTGGTAAATTAATCGGTGATATTCAGTTAGGTGGCGATCTCAAACAGCCAAAAATCAAATTGAGATTAGATGCTGATTCTTTAGCGTGGCAAAAAGAAGCCACCTTGCAGCATGTGACTTTACAGGGGGATGTCATACCGCTACCAACGCCACAAGCCAAAATACGCTTACAAGCTAGTCAACTGGAATACCAACAACATAGTGTTGAAAGTCTGGATCTAAATTTTGCTGGGACTCAGCAGCAACATACACTGAGCTTAGATATGGTGTCAGATTTACTCTCAACTAGCTTAGCTATCAGTGGTGCTTTTGAAGATAAACCTGCCATGATATGGAAAGGTGCGCTAGATAGCGTGCAGTTTTCTACTCAGCAAGGGCCTTGGGAACTGAATCAAGTTACTCCAATCGTAGTTAATGTAGATAAACAACAAGCGACGATTGCGGCGCACTGTTGGTTACAAAATGATTCCTCTCTCTGCTTAGATAAAGAGGCGACAGTTGGTCAAAATGGTGCAGCGCAGCTTTCGATTAACCAGTTCGATTTCAAGCAAATTTCCATGTTTGTACCTGCTGAAACTGAAATCCAAGGGCTAGCGGATGCCAATATCACGGCTAAGTGGGCGGAAAATAGCGCTCCTCAAGCACAGGCCACACTGAATTTATCTAAAGGGCATGTCACACAGCACCTCGAACATCCGGTGACGCTTGGCTGGGAAAGTGTGTCGCTGGAAACGAATTTAGATCAAAACAAACTTTTGGCTCAATGGCTACTAGATGTTACAGATAATGGCGATATTTCTGGGCAGTTGACCGTTCCTAATGTCATAGCGAAAGACAAAACAATTGATGGAACTTTAAAACTCTCCACATTCAATCTTGATTTTCTTAAGCCAATTATCGGTGAGTACAGCCAAGTTAAATCAAACATTACCACCGATCTGACATTTAATGGGCCAATGTTACACCCTAAAGTGATCGGTAGCTTAGTTGTCGATGAGATGCTTATCAAGGGAGATATTTCTCCTGTAGATGTCAATTCGGGGCGTTTAGCGGTTGATTTCAATGGTTATCAAGCTGCACTAAACGCAGCAATTCAAACCCCCGATGGTGAACTTGATTTAGTGGGTGATGCAGACTGGCAACGTTTAGAAGATTGGCATGCCAATTTACGAGTATTTGCAGAGGAGTTGATGGTCGACTTACCGCCGATGGTCAAAATTAAAGTGGTTCCCGATATGACGATTAGCGTTAAGCCAAGTCTTGCGAAGATTACGGGGAATATCAATTTACCGTGGGGTCGAATTTTGGTTGAAGAGTTGCCGTCAAGTGCAGTCAGTGTCTCGAAAGATCAAGTCATTCTTGATGCCTCCTTACAGCCCATTGATGATTTTAACGCTATTCCGTTTAACATCGAAACTGATATTAATATCTCGATTGGTGATGATTTCAAACTCAACGCTTTTGGTTTACAAGGTGGCTTAATCGGTCGTCTGAATGTGACGCAAAAAGACAAAGGTCCATTCATCACTGGCGAGATAAATATCAAAGATGGTTCATATCGTTCATTTGGGCAGGATCTGGTTATTGAAGAAGGTAAGATCTTAATGAACGGCCCTGCTGACCAACCTTATGTGTCTATCAAAGCGATCCGTAACCCTGACAATACCGCCGATGATGTGATTGCTGGTGTTAAAGTAACAGGTCCTGCTGATGAGCCAGAAGTATCCATTTTCTCTGAACCTGCTATGCCACAAGCAAATGCTTTGTCTTATTTACTACGTGGACAAGACATCGACGGTGAAGCTGGTGGCAACGCAATGACGACTGCTTTGATTGGCTTGAGTTTAGCTAAAAGCGGTCGAGTCGTTGGCGAAATTGGTCAAGCATTTGGTGTACAAGATCTGCAATTAGATACCGCAGGAACAGGCGATGATTCACAAGTGACTGTCAGTGGTTATATTTTACCCGGCTTGCAAGTAAAATATGGAGTGGGCATTTTCAGCTCGGTTGGTGAATTTACGGTGCGTTACCGCTTGATGCAGGATCTTTACTTAGAAGCGGTCTCTGGCCTAGATAGTGCGGTTGATATTTTATATCAGTTTGAGTTTGACTAAGCCTGCTGAGTTCCGAGTTCTTCGGTATGGAAGTGCCGCGAGTTTTAGTCTGTTAGATAAATCTTAACTTACTAGGGAAAGTAAAATGCAGCATTTGGTCTTTGTATATGGCACGTTGCGCCAAGGTGAAAGCAATCATCATTTTTTGCAGTCTGGTCAAATGCTAGGATCCTTTATAACAGCATCTGAATATGCATTGTATGATTTAGGCGCGTATCCTGGTCTTATAAAAGGCCATCAATCGATTACTGGTGAAGTGTATATGATCGATGAAGCAACGCTCAAGCAGCTCGATATTTTAGAAGATGTTCCTGTGGAATATCGACGAGAAATGATTGACACCCCTTTTGGCCGTGCTTGGGTATATATCTATCAACAAGTCGGTGACTTAAATTCGCAGATTGATTCTGGGGATTGGTGTCAAAGAGTGTGAACTAATTGGTAAGTGAATCCGTATTATTATGGTGTCTGTGTCAAGGAGGTGTTTTATGAAGCCTATTTTGTTACTACTTACATTTGTTTTATTTGGTTGTGCAGTTCAACCAACTCCGACAACATCAGTGAATAGCGATTGGTTGCAATTTGGTCTGCAGCAGGGAGAGAGAGGACTATTGAAACTCTCAGTTGAAAAATTAGTCACATCGGATGAGCTTTATCTCTCTTATAGCGACGGATACGAGCAAGGAAGAGCGATGTATTGCCAACAAAATGCTTATATACTTGGGGTTATCGGTAAACCGTACTTGGGTGTGTGTGATAAAGACAATGTATTTTTCCAACAAGACTACATATCGGGTCGCCAATCAACCGCTGGTCGATTCTAGTATCTTTAAGAGCCAGTCACTGCTGGCTCTTGCCTTCCTGATACGCAGCGCTTCACTCACAAATTATTGTTGTGCGCGCTCGTAAGACGATAGAATTTCAGCGCGAGCAGCGGCGGCATCTTCCCAGCCATCCACTTTGACCCATTTCCCGGCTTCTAATTCTTTGTAGCGTTCAAAGAATTGGGTGATTTGTGCTTTCAGTAAAGCAGGTAAGTCGTCTACATCTTGAATATGATCGTACTCTTTGGATAATTTTGAATGAGGCACCGCGACAACTTTTGCGTCCTCTCCAGATTCATCTGTCATTTTCAACACACCCACTGGGCGACAACGAATTACTGAACCAGGCATTAGCGGATAAGGAGTTGGCACCAAGACATCGACTGGGTCACCATCTAATGACAATGTGTGGTTCACATAGCCGTAGTTACATGGGTAGAACATCGGGGCTGACATAAAGCGGTCAACAAATACAGCGCCAGATTCTTTATCTACTTCATATTTGATGGGGTCAGCATTGGCTGGGATCTCAATCACTACGTAAAGATCATCAGGTAATGATTTACCCGCAGGTACGTTGTTTAAGCTCATTTGATATTTCCTTTTCAATTATACCAATCGTAGTAAATAACTATTCATCCTAGCTGGTTAAAATGCTCGATAACTGCGTTAGAATTTTTGATTGTAGAATAACTACTTATCGAAACTTCTTGTCGAAAAGAGCTGCCTTGTTCTCAAGCCTTTTTCCTGCGCTATTTCTGATCACTTATTTACTGTGATTGGTATTACTGGACTTGAATCGCTAAATGTTAATAGAAATAACGTATACCCTTCCTACTTGAATTTGCAGCGGTGTTGGCTACGTTCCCTCACCCCAATCACATAGTTTATCTATGCTCATGGGGATTCACTTACTTGCCGCCTACCTGCAACTTCAAGTGGTTTGGGTATAGAAACTGTAGCGGTAAACACGAAATAGTGTAAACCCATAAGCAAGAGCTTTGTGCCATTCTTCGATGAGGCTGTAGTAGTGTTACGCTCGCCTACCTGCCACCCCAAGTCGTTTGAGGATAGATGATTTGGGGGAGAAAAAAGCGCCTGTTGTTAGGCGCTTGTTTGTCTTAATGATTAATCGCGGTAGCGTTCTATAAACTCTTCTACTTTTCTGACCATGTTTTTGGATCCGCAGAAAAAAGGAACGCGCTGATGCAATTCTGTTGGTTTGATATCCAAAATACGATTCACACCGTCAGAAGCGATACCGCCAGCTTGTTCAATCAAGAAAGCCATTGGATTACATTCATACAATAAACGTAGCTTACCGTCAGGGTGGCTTTGGGTACTAGGATAGAGATAAACACCGCCTTTCAATAGGTTGCGGTGGAAATCAGAGACTAGCGAACCAATGTAGCGTGACGTATAAGGACGATTTTCCTCAGGTACATTCTCTTGACAGTACTTGATGTACTTCTTCACACCGGTTGGAAAACGAATGTAATTCCCTTCATTGATGGAATAAATTTTACCATCTTCAGAAGTCATCATATTTGGATGAGACAAATAGAAGGTGCCCAGTGAAGGGTCATAAGTAAAGCCATTGACTCCATTACCCGTGGTGTAAACCAACATGGTTGATGAGCCGTATACTACATAGCCTGCCGCTACCTGTTTATGGCCCGGTTGCAAGAAGTCTTCTTGTGTTGGTGGAGTGCCGACCGGTGAAACGCGGCGGTAGATAGAGAAAATAGTACCCACCGATACGTTAACATCGATATTTGATGAGCCATCGAGAGGGTCCATCAACACTACGTATTTGGCATTTTTGTTGAGTTCTTTATTGAATGCAACCGCTTCATCTTCTTCTTCACTCGCGACACCACACACTTGGTCACGAGCCTCTAAAGCCGCTTTAAATTTTTCGTTGGCATAAACATCCAGTTTTTGTTGCTCTTCACCTTGGATATTATCGGTACCAACGGCACCAGTAATATCGACAAGACCCGCTTTATTGATTTCTCGGTTGACTATTTTTGCTGCCAAACGAATAGATGACAAAAGGGATGAAAGATCACCGCTTGCGTGGGGGAAGTCATGTTGTTTCTCAACAATAAACTCGCCAAGGGTGCGAATCTCAGGCATGTTATTTCCTTAACATAGATATTTTTGGGGGTATTTTGTTTCGTCGCCCATCCTCTTACTGGAATGTTGCTCGAAACGGGTGACCCGTTTCATAACGTTCGGGTAACAATGCGATTTTAAAGGTTAGATCTTTTTAATGGTAATGAACTAACAGATTGAGATCTCAATTTGTTTGTCGACTTTTTTGAAGTTGCAAACGAGCTCGCTTTTCTTGGTTGGATGGTGATAATGGGGCAATAACTCACAACGCAATGTGCGAGGCTAGGTTTTATGCATATTCATATTCTTGGGATCTGCGGTACATTTATGGGAGGCGCTGCGGTTTTGGCTCGTCAATTAGGCCATAAAGTCACGGGTAGTGATGCCAATGTATACCCCCCAATGAGCACTTTATTAGAGTCTCAAGGCATTGAGATTATCGAAGGATTTGATCCTGTCCAATTAGAGCCAAAGCCAGATCTGGTGGTGATCGGCAATGCGATGAGCCGTGGTAACCCTTGTGTTGAATATGTGCTGAATAACAACCTGCGCTATACCTCTGGCCCCCAATGGTTACAAGAGTTCCTATTGCATGATCGCTGGGTTCTGGCGGTATCTGGAACACATGGTAAAACCACGACTTCCAGTATGCTCGCGTGGATTTTAGAAGCGTGCGGTTACCAACCGGGATTCTTGGTCGGCGGGGTGCTAGGTAACTTTGGTATTTCTGCCCGTTTAGGTGACAGCATGTTTTTTGTGGTGGAAGCCGACGAATATGACAGTGCTTTTTTCGATAAACGTTCTAAGTTTGTTCACTACCACCCTAGAACCTTGGTTCTGAATAATCTTGAGTTTGATCATGCTGATATTTTTGATGATCTTGAAGCGATCAAGCGTCAATTTCATCATTTAGTGCGTACGGTTCCGGGAAATGGTCGTATCTTTGCACCTCAACAAGATAGCGCATTATCGGATGTTTTAGCTCGTGGCTGTTGGAGCGAAACCGAGTTCACGGGTGAACAAGGTGAATGGAAGGCAGAAAAAATTATCCGTGATGGTTCTCAATTTAACGTTTTCTTGCGCAATGAATTAGTGGGCACAGTCAAATGGGATCTTGTTGGTGATCACAATGTCGATAATGCCTTAATGGCGATTGGCGCTGCGCGTCACGTTGGTGTCACCCCTGATCTTGCTTGTGAAGCGTTAGCTAAGTTCATTAATACCAAACGTCGTTTAGAGCTCAAAGGCGAAGTGAATGAGATTACCGTTTTTGATGATTTTGCTCATCACCCAACGGCGATTGAACTTACCTTAGGCGGTTTACGTAACAAGGTTGGCGATAAGAAAATTATCGCGGTTTTAGAGCCACGTTCGGCGACAATGAAGTTGGGCGTGCATAAACAAACCTTGGCGGCATCGTTGCAACAGGCGGACTCCGTTTATCTCTATCAGCCTAATAATATTCCTTGGTCGGTGCAGGATGTTGCAGACCAATGTTCACAACCTGTGTATGTCAATGATGATATTGATGCTTTCGTGGCGAAAATCGCTCATGAAGCTAAGCCGGGTGACCAAATATTGGTGATGAGTAATGGTGGTTTTGAAGGTATTCATAACAAGTTACTGCTTGCTCTGAAGCAAGTCATTTAATACTAGTCGCACAAATGAAATAGAGCTATGACAACAAAACAGAAAACTATCACATTGGCTTTTACTGGCGCTTCAGGTGCTCCTTACGGGCTGCGTTTGCTTGAGTGTTTGCTTGCCGCAGATTACCAAGTTTATTTGTTGATCTCATCCGCGGCGCGGGTTGTGCTGGCGACAGAACATGGTTTGAAGTTACCTAGTGGGTCAGAAGCTGCGAAAGCGGCATTGGTTGAACATCTTCATTGTGATGCTGATAAGTTGATTGTTTGCGGTAAAGAAGACTGGTTTTCTCCCGTAGCTTCTGGTTCTGCTGCGCCAAAGCAGATGGTGGTGTGTCCTTGCTCTGCAGGCAGTGTGGCCGCGATTGCTCATGGTATGTCGGATAATTTGATCGAACGGGCTGCCGATGTGATCATGAAAGAGCGTGGACAACTGTTGCTGGTGGTACGCGAAACCCCATTCTCAACTTTGCATCTTGAAAATATGCTCAAACTGTCGCAAATGGGGGTAACGATTATGCCCGCTGCGCCGGGGTTCTATCATCAACCCCAATCCATCGAGGATTTAGTCGACTTTATGGTTGCCCGTATTTTGGATCATCTGGGGGTTGAACAAGGTTTAGTTCCGCGTTGGGGATACGATCAACGCGGTGCATAGTTTGCTGAAGTGTAGAAGGTTGTTAGTGATGTAGAGAGTAGCTTATTCGAGCAATTGCAATTACAATCCACCTTACTCAACGGGGAGCAAATCATTCATTTAGTGAATGAAGCTGAGATCAAGTGCGAGCTTGGGACCCGTAAACCTGAACCAGATAATGCTGGCGTAGGAATTGGGTTAGGATTTCAGAATAGGAATAACGGAATATTCTCATCCTCCTCAAGCCTGTGCCGCTCAACCAAGGAGAGCGACCAGTGAAAACCACTTTAAGTGCTATTGCACTTGCTACCATCACCTCTTTCTCAGTGCATGCTGCTGAAAACACGTTAACCGTATATACCTACGATTCTTTTGCTGCCGATTGGGGCCCAGGTCCTGCGATTGAAAAAGCATTTGAAGCACAATGTGGCTGCGATATTAACTTTGTCGCGCTTGATGATGGCGTATCTATTCTTAACCGCTTACGTCTTGAAGGTAACAATACTAAAGCTGATATCGTACTCGGTTTGGATAACAACCTGATGACAGAAGCCAAGCAGACGGGGCTACTCACCACACACGGTGTTGATACCAGTAGTGTAACCTTACCGAATGGTTGGAGCGATGATACGTTCGTGCCATACGATTATGGTTATTTTGCTTTTGTTTACAACAAAGAGAAGATGACTAACCCACCGAAAAGCTTAAAAGAACTGGTTGAACAACGTGATGATTTAAAAGTCATTTATCAAGATCCACGCACATCAACACCAGGACAAGGCTTATTGCTGTGGATGAAAACCGTATACGGTGATGATGTAAGTGAAGCTTGGCAAAAGTTAGCGAAGAAAACCGTGACGGTAACTAAAGGTTGGTCGGAAGCGTATTCGATGTTTTTAGAAGGTGAGTCTGATCTGGTACTGTCTTATACCACATCTCCGGCTTACCATTTAATTGCTGAAAATGATAACAAATACGCGACAGCCGATTTTACCGAAGGTCATTACATGCAAGTGGAAGTCGCTGCAAAAGTGAAAGGTACTGCAAACGAGAAATTGGCTGATGAGTTCATGCAGTTTATTTTAAGTGATCAATTCCAATCGGTAATCCCAACCGGAAACTGGATGTATCCAGTCACATCGGTTGAGTTGCCTAAAGGGTTTGAAACTCTCAATGTACCACAAAAAGCACTTACATTTAGCGCGCAAGAGGTGTCTGAAATGCGTAAGCCGTGGATACGAGAATGGCAAAACGCATTAACATTTTAAGGCTATATAAGCTTAAATTAAGGTCACATAAGGTTTGAATTCGATTCCTAAAATCGGCATTGGGGTCGCGATCGTGGTCGCGACCTTTGTTATTTGTGCGCTTGCTGCACTGCTGCTACACGCGCCGAGTCTCAATGTGTTGCAAGTATGGCATGACCCTTATTATCGTCATGTTACCCTGTTCAGTTTTTACCAAGCTTCACTCTCAATGTTGCTCAGTGTGGGATTGGCGATTCCAGTGGCACATGCCTTTTATCGCCGCCGCTTTTGGGGGCGCGATTTGATCCTCAAACTGTTTGCCACAACCTTAGTGCTTCCGGTACTGGTAGGGGTTTTTGGTTTGTTGGCTATCTATGGCAATAGCGGCGTATTAGCTTCGTTGCTGGCATGGTTTGATACAAAATTGCCGTTTTCCATCTACGGTTTAAACGGGATTTTACTGGCTCACCTGTTCTTTAACCTTCCTTATGCCAGCCGTTTGTTGCTGCAAGCGTTAGAAACAATTCCAGCAGAACAACATAAGCTGTGCGCGCATCTCGGTATGAGCCACTGGCATCAGTTTAAATGGGTTGAATGGCCACGTTTAAGACAACAGCTTCCGCATGTGTGTGGCCTGGTGTTTATGCTTTGCTTTACCAGTTTTGCTACGGTGATGGCGTTAGGTGGTGGACCAAAATCAACCACTATAGAGCTGGCTATCTACCAAGCGATTAAGTTTGATTTTGATCTGCAAGCTGGTGCGTTATTAGCTTTATGGCAAATGCTGTTATGCAGTGTGCTATATCTTTCTATTTCTCGACTGGCAAAGCCTTTGGCGATAAGTGCAGGCCGCAAGTCTGTCGACTATGTAGTGAGCCGAGATAGCCGAAAAGCGAAATATTGGGATGCTGCATGGATCCTCCTATCGTTACTTTTAGTGCTTCCGCCATTGATGATGGTGGTGCTGAGCGGTTTGAATGCGCAGCTTTTTAGTGTGCTGAGTGACGAAAAGTTTTGGCAGGCGCTATTGGCTTCGTTACAAGTGGCGTCATTGGCGAGTATGGTAGCAGTTTGCGCTGGGGTGGCCATTTTAATTACCACCCGCGTTTGGCGTTTAAAGCTGCGTAATCGCCGAGCCGATCATCTTGAATTAGTGGGCACTATTATTTTGGTCACTCCTGGGCTGGTGATTAGCACTGGGCTGTTTTTGTTACTACGAACGTTCACCGATGCTTTTAGTATGGCGTATTGGGTGGTGCTGCTGGTGAATGGCTTAATGGCATTGCCTTATGTGTTGAAAACATTAGCCCAGCCAATGCTGCATAGCGCGCAGCAATACCAACTGCTGTGTGCCAGCCTTGGTATGAAAGGTTGGCAGCGTTTTAAAGTGATTGAACTCAGAGCATTAAGAAAACCTCTGGCTCATGCTTTTTCGATCAGCTTTTTGGTCTCAATGGGGGATTTAAGTGCCATTGCACTTTTTGGTAGCCAAGAATTTAGAACTCTACCGCTTTATCTATTCCAATTGTTAGGCAGTTATCAAATGCAGGCGGCAGCAGTGGTTTCTCTCGCTCTATTGGTGTTGAGTGTCGGTTGTTTTGCCATTATCGAACGCTTATTTAGCGTCAACTCAAGAGGTCGTTAATGTTAGTACTAAAAGATGTGCAATATGAGTATCAACAGGAATGGTTCGAGTTTTCACTGACGGTGCCGCGAGGAGCGATAGTGTCCTTAATGGGGCCTAGTGGTGCAGGTAAATCGACTTTATTGAGTTTGGTGGCGGGGTTTATTGAGCCGAGTAGTGGCGAGATTGAAGTAAGCGCTCAATCGGTGTTAGGTAAAGCGCCTCACTTACGGCCATTTTCTATGCTATTTCAAGAGCATAATTTATTTATGCATCTTACTGTGCGTGAAAATATTGGTCTTGGTTTACACCCCGGTTTGAAGTTATCTGCTGAGCAACAGCTTTTGGTAGAACAAGCGGCGCAACAGGTGGGGATTGCGAGTCTGTTGGAGCGTTTGCCGGAGCAGCTTTCTGGTGGCCAACGTCAGCGCGTAGCATTAGCACGTTGTTTTGTTCAATCTCACCCGATATGGTTGCTGGATGAGCCGTTTTCAGCGCTGGATCCTCTACTGAGAGAGGAGATGCTCGCGCTAGTTAAGCTGCTAGCCACTGAGCGGAAGATTACTGTCGTAATGGTAACGCACCATGTCAGCGATGCAAAAGCGATAGCCAGTCATTTTGCGTTTATGGCGCAAGGAAAGGTATTAGTCTGTGGTGAGATTACTGAGCTTTCTGCGCAACATTCGCATCCCTTACTGAGCGATTTTGTGCGGGCAGGGCAATAGCCTAAGTGATTGACCGAAATAAAAAACCTCGCATTGTCGCGAGGTTTTTTTAACGTAAAGCAGATTAGAGCTTAAAAAGATTCGTCGTTGTGCTCTTTCAATATTTGGAAGATTTCACGCGACGCTTTTGGTGGCTTATTGTTTGCTTTTTCTTTGTTAGCTTGACGTGTTAATTGACGTAAGCGTTGACGATCCATCTCAGGGTAAAGCTCTAGAGCATCTTCGATGGCACTATCACCTTGCTCAACAATACGGTCACGCAGCTGTTCTAGCTTATGCAATACTGCGGTATTTTGTGAGTGCTTATTACGTAATTTATCCAGTGCGGCTTGAATTGGCTCTGGATCGATCGTACGCATCATCTTACCAATGAATTGCAACTGACGACGACGTGCTTCCATATTGAAGCGTTGTGCATCTTTAACTGCATCCATTAGATCTTCAGACATTGGGATCTTTTTCAGTTGAGATGGTTTCAGCTCAACTAACTCTTCACCAAGCTTTTGCAGCTCAATCATGTCATTTTTCATTTCGGTTTTGCTAACCCAAATGATCTCCTCTTCTTCTTCCCAAGGAGCTTTTTGATTCTTACGCGCCATATTCTTCATCTATTGAGTTATGTATGTCTGCTATTTTAGCAAGAATCGTGGGGAGAAAGCGAAATTCTTGTTATCCTAACGACATTGATTGCTAAATAAAGATGAAATATGGACGTAAAACAGCAAGTCGCTCAGCAACGTGTTGAGCTTGAAGCTGCGGTTGCCAAAGCTTTAGAGCTAGCTGCCGTGAGTTCTGATGCCGCCGAAGTGGCGATTACCAAAAGCACAGGCTTAAGTGTCTCGACTCGCATGTGCGAAGTCGAGAACGTTGAATTTAATAGTGATGGTGCTTTGGGTATCACTGTTTATCGTGGTCAACGTAAGGGCAGTGCATCAACATCTGATTTAAGTGAAAAAGCAATTCAACAAACGGTTGCCGCTGCGCTTGATATTGCGCTATTCACATCAGAAGACCCGTTTGCGGGGCCGGCACCCAAAGAATTAATGGTGCAGAATATTCCAGATTTGGACCTATTTCACCCTGATGAGCCAAACCCTGACATGGCGGCAAAAATTGCCATTGCAGCGGAAGAAAAAGCATTAGCTTACAGCAGTAAAATTAAGCAAAGTGATGGCGCAAGCTACGACAGCCATTATGGTGTCAAAGTATACGGTAACAGCCATGGTCTATTGGCCAGTTACGCATCAAGCCGTCACAGCATCAGTTGTTGTGTGATTGGTGAAGGTAAAAATGGTGAGATGGAACGTGATTACAGCTACACCGTTGCTCGTCACCTTGATGACTTATGGGCACCAGAACTTGTCGGTCAACAAGCGGCAGAGAAAACCATTAGCCGTTTGGATGCGCAAAAGCTGAAAACAGGCAAAGTGCCAGTGATGTTCGCTGCTGATGTTGCCACCGGTTTGGTTGGGCATTTAGTGATGGCGATCAGTGGTGGCAATTTGTACCGTAAATCTTCATTCTTACTCGATAAACTGGGCGAAAAAATCCTGCCAGATTGGTTTAACATTGCTGAAAAACCGCATGTGCTGCGCGGCTTGGCATCAAGCCCATTTGATAGTGAAGGGGTCTTTACTCAAGATCGCCAAATCATTACTGACGGTGTGTTATCGACTTATTTACTGAGTAGCTACGCGGCTCGTAAAATGAACATGACGCCAACTGGTCATGCTGGTGGCATTCATAACTGGTTTGTGAAATCGACAGGCCAGAGCTTTGAACAGATGCTCAAAGAACTAGGTACAGGTTTATTGGTTACTGAAGTAATGGGTCAAGGTGTTAATACCGTTACTGGTGATTATTCACGTGGGGCCGCTGGCTTTTGGGTTGAAAATGGTGAAATTAAGTACCCTGTTTCTGAAATCACGATTGCGGGTAACCTCAAAGATATGTTCAACCAAATCGTGGCGGTTGGTAGTGATGTTGAAACTCGCTCGCAGATCCAAACGGGTTCGATTTTACTTGAATCGATGAAGATTGCCGGTGAGTAATCGCGGATAAAAAACAAAAAGCTTGGTATTTCGACCAAGCTTTTTTTTGTGGATGAATTTGATGATTACATCAAAATGGTGGCTAACCCTAAAAACACCGATAAACCAATTACATCCGTTACGGTTGTTAATGCCATGCCACCTGCAAGAGCAGGGTCAATTTTCATCTTTTTCAGTAGAATTGGAATGGTCACGCCAGCAATACCTGCAATCAATAAGTTGGTCATCATCGCCGCCGAGATTATTCCGCCAAGCAGCCAATTACCTTTCCAAACGATGACAATGCCACCAATGATTGAAGCCCAAAGCACCCCGTTTAAGAAACCGATCGCGGCTTCCTTAAACAGCAATTCTCGTTTATTACTGTCACCGATATGACCGAGTGCTAAACCACGAATCACCAAGGCAACGGTCTGATTACCCGCAACGCCACCCATAGAAGGGACGATAGTCATTAACACAGCAATTGCAGCCATTTGTTCAAGAGTTGCTTCAAACATATTAGAAACAGAAGCGGCTGCCAGTGCTGCCAATACATTGGCTCCGAGCCAAATACTGCGCTTACGTGCAGACTGAACCACAGGAGCGAAGGTATCTTCATCATCATTCATACCGGCCATACTCATCATCGAGTGTTCGGCATCCTCACGAATGACGTCGACCACGTCATCGATAGTAATACGACCGACAAGGTGTTGGTTTTCATCAACAACTGGCGCTGATACCCAGTTACGACGTTCAAACAGGCTCGCCACATCAGAATCACTAGTATTCACCGAGATGGCTTCATCGGCATCGTCCATCACCTCACTAACCTTAACGTCTGGCTGCGAGGTTAATAGGGTGATAAGAGATAAGTGGCCAATCAGTTTGCGATCTTCATCGATAACATAAAGTGCATCGGTAGTTTCGGGTAATTCTGTGTGCATGCGCAAATAGCGCAGTACTACATCAATATCGACGTCACCACGAATGGTAATTACGTCGGTATTCATTAAGCCACCGGCAGTATCTTCAGAATATGAGAGCGCCGTTTCGACACGTTCACGATCGGCGCTATCCATTTGTGAAAGAACTTCACGAGATAGGTTATCAGGTAAGCTACGTAAGACGTACGCAACGTCATCGGTATCCATACCTTCAGTGGCTTCAGCGAGTTTTTCCGGAGCCATTTTCGATACTAAAGCATCTTTGACGTCTTCGTTTAGCTCGTCGAGAATTTCACCATAATCTTCGGGATCGGTCAGTTGCCACAGCACCTCACGACTTTTACGCGGTGAGGCTTCTAACAGGTGAGCAATATCTTCTGGCTCCATGTCCTGGAGTTGACGACGGACATGGACAAAACGACCATTTTCTAGCGCTTCGCTGACTTCTTGGAGGGTAAGGTGAGCTTGATCAAATTCAATTTGCTCGGCCATGGTTTCCCCCTACTTGGTATTCTTACAATGTGTTGAATAGTAACTTAATTCTAGGCCTTATTTAATAAGTTCTTATTAAGCGCTGAATTTATTTTTGTTTGGAAAGGGTGAATCATGGTGAGGGATACAAAATAGTGAGTCCGAGTTACTTATTCAATCTTCATCAAATTTATGCTCAATTAAAGAACTGACGGCTTCCAGTGCTTGCTCCGCTTCTGAGCCTTCTGCGCTGACGGTTATCGGTTGTCCTTGAGCCGATTCTAGCATCAATAACCCCATAACGCTGTCGGCGGTGGCTTCTTTGCCTTCTTGATTTTTGAGAGTTACAACTGCATCAAAAGATTGAGACAGTTCGACCAGCTTTACTGCCGCACGAGCATGGAGACCTAAACGATTTTGGATTAAAACAGTTTTACTCAGTAGCGGCATGCGATTAGTCCTACTGTTTTTCTAAGGAAGTGTGGCGGATCTGTACCTGATGACCTAATTGAGAGAAATATTCCCCAAGCTGTTGTGTCAGATACACAGAACGATGTTTACCACCAGTACAACCTATGGCAATGGTCAAATAGCTACGGTTATTTTTTTCTAGCATAGGTAGCCAGTATTCAACGAATTTCTGGATTTGCTGTTTAAGCTCCATCACTTCACTGTGACCTTCAAGAAAAGACTTGATAGGAGCATCTAAACCTGTGAGTGGCCTGAGTGCGGGTTCCCAATGTGGGTTTGGTAAGAATCGCACATCAAACACATAATCAGCATCACTCGGTAAACCATATTTAAAGCCGAAAGATTGAAACACCATGACTAAATCTTTTCGCTCACGCCCTTCAATGCGCATGCGAACGGTTTCGCTTAACTCGTGTAAAGATTGATTACTGCTATCAAGAACTAAATCTGCTTGTTCTTTTAGTGGTGCAAGTAACTCTTTCTCTAGCTCAATGGCCTGAGCTAAAGATGGTTTATTTGAGTTGAGTGACAGCGGGTGAATACGACGTGTTTCACTGTAGCGTTTTAATAAGGTTTCTTTACTCGCATCGAGAAATAGAACACTGACATCGTTATTTTGTTTAAGCTTCTCTAACACATCGCTGACTAGAGTCGGCTCTTGTGGAAGGTTGCGGATATCAATGCTCACCGCCACATTTTGTTTGCTATCTTGGACGGCTTGAATAAAGGGATCTAACAAGTTTACTGGCAGGTTGTCGACACAGTAGTAGCCGAGATCTTCCAATACACGTAATGCAACACTTTTACCTGCGCCAGATTGACCACTGACAACGATTAAACGCATAGTTTTGGGCTCGATGATTAATGGTTAGTCATAATGTCGTACAGCTCTTGGTCGCTTTGAGCGCTTCGTAGCTGCTTTAAAACTTGTTTGTCATTTAAACGTTCTGCCATGCACGAAAGGGTTTTTAGATGCTCTTTACATTGATCTTCAGGAACAAGTAGAGCAAAAAGTAGGTCGACAGGACGATTATCAATAGCATCAAACTCAATAGGCGTATCGCATTGTAAAAGTACAGCGATAGCGTTGTCACTGGCCGTCATTCGAGCATGAGGAATAGCGATGCCATTACCAATGCCTGTACTGCCCATTTTTTCTCGGCTGAGCATACATTCAAAGAGTTCGGTGGAGCTTTGGCCTGAATGTTCGGCAGCGATTTCGCTGATGATTTCTAAGGCTCTTTTTTTACTGGTACATTGGACTGCACTTTTTGTGCAGTCCAATGAAAGTACTTCGCGTAATTGCATGATTAATGACTACTTAGCTTTTCTTTATGCTTGTTGAGTTGTCTGACAAGTTTATCCACGAGGCTATCGATGGCAGCATACATACTTTCGTTATCAGCCGTGGCGTGGATATCACCTTGATTTATGTGGAGCGTAGCTTCAGCGATCTGGTTTACTTTTTCAACACGTAAAACGACCTGAATGGTGTTTATGTGATCAAAAAATCGCTCAAGTTTTTGAAACTTCGAGTTAACATAGTCTTGCATTGAATCGGTTAGATCAATGTGATGGGCATTAATATTGATTTGCATAGACTTTCCTTCTCTTTTTTGTGCCTCATAGTAGGCGTTTGCGCTGACTCGATGGAGCAATCCCCAATGATTCACGGTATTTAGCTATCGTCCTTCGAGCTACCTGAATTCCTTGGTCAGCGAGTAGATCTGCAATTTTACTGTCGCTTAATGGTTTTACTGTATTTTCAACTGCCACCAATTTCTTAATGAGCGCTCTTATTGCAGTTGATGAACACTCTCCTCCATTGTCGGTACTGACGTGACTGGAGAAGAAGTATTTCAATTCGAAAATACCGCGCGGAGTATGCATGTACTTCTGTGTTGTCACCCGAGAAATGGTGGACTCATGCATTTCTACCGCTAAAGCAACGTCATTGAGTACCATCGGTTTCATGGCTTCTTCGCCATACTCAAAGAAATCACGTTGATGTTCAACAATACATTTGGCCACTTTGAGTAGTGTTTCATTTCTACTCTCTAAACTCTTGATGAGCCATTTTGCTTCTTGTAAATTGCTGCGAATATAGTTGCTGTCAGCACTATTTCCCTTACCTAAAGCAGCATATTGTTGATTGATTTTCAGTTTTGGCACACTGTCAGGGTTGATGGTGACTACCCATTTTCCATGGTCTTTATACACAGAGACATCGGGTACGACGTATTCTGCATGTTCAGTCGAAATGTTGTTACCTGGCCTTGGGTCGAGTTGCTGAATCAGTTGTAAGATGTCGCGTAGTTCATCTTCTTTTAGTTTTGTCTCTTTTAAGATCAGCTTATAGTCACGGTTACCAAGTAAATCAATATGTTGAGTGAGTAGCTGTTTGGCTTCTTCTAACCAAGGTGTGTCGGTTGGATAAGTGGCGAGTTGTAAAAGCAAACAGTCTTGTAGATTGATAGAACCAACCCCTAATGGGTCGAATTGTTGGATGCGTTTACGAACCGCTTCAATTTCATCTAATTCAATCTCTTCATTGGCAAAGCTTTCTAAAATGTCGTCAAGAGAAACGGTAAGGTAACCATAGTCATCAATAGCATCAATGAGTGCTAAGGCGATGCTTCTGTCAGTGTCACTAAATGGGGTTAGGTCGAGTTGCCAAAGTAGATAGTCTTGTAGAGTTTGAGTGGTTTCACCTTGATAAACAGGCATGTCGTCGTCAAGAGCAATCCCTGTGCTACCGGTATTGGCACTGTATACATCATCCCAAGTAGTGTCGATTTCCAGTTCATTACTAATTTCCGATTTTTCAATCAAATCTGAGCTGTCTTGAGTCTCTACTTCAACAGGTTCAGCACTGACTTCTGTCTCCTCACCACGTTGAGCTTCAGCCGTTGCACCTTCGTCATAAGCCTCTTCAACATCCAATAATGGGTTTGATTCAAGGGCTTCTTGGATCTCTTGTTTCAGATCTAACGTTGACAGCTGCAACAAACGAATCGCTTGTTGTAACTGAGGTGTCATTGCTAATTGTTGGCCTAGCTTTAGTTGTAATGAGGGTTTCATTCAGCGTTGGTTACCTTATTATTTTTAGAATTGATGTCACTCTCTACTTAATCATAGACGGAATTTGAATCAGAGACGGAATTGTTCGCCGAGATAAACCTGTTTTACTTCATCATTATTAAGCACGTCATTCGGCGTGCCTTCTGCGATTAAACGTCCTTGACTTACAATATAGGCTTTTTCACATACATCCAATGTTTCTCGAACGTTATGGTCGGTAATTAGAACGCCTAAACCGCGATCACGCAGATGTTCGATGATCTTTTTAATATCGATAACCGAGATAGGGTCAACACCCGCAAAAGGCTCATCAAGCAAAATGAATTGTGGGTTTGCAGCGAGAGCGCGCGCAATTTCAACACGACGACGTTCACCACCGGACAACGCCATACCTGCGCTGTGACGAATATGTTGAATGTGGAACTCTTCAAGTAAGTCTTCTAGTTTGTCCTGACGCTGCTCGCGGGTCATTTCTTCACGAGTTTCTAATACAGCCATGATGTTGTCTTCCACCGACAATTTGCGGAAAATAGAGGCCTCTTGTGGCAAATAGCCTATCCCTAAACGTGAACGGCTATGCATTGGTAGAATACTAATGTCTTGATCATCAATACTGATTTTGCCTTCATCGCGCGCGACAAGGCCGACGATCATGTAGAACGATGTCGTTTTTCCTGCACCGTTAGGGCCAAGTAGCCCAACGATTTGCCCTGATTCCACTTGTAAACTTACATCGGAAACCACTTTGCGTTTTTTATAGCTTTTCGCTAAATGTTCTGCTTTGAGTATGGCCATAATTATTCTTGAGTTTTCGTCGCTTGTGGTTGAAGTACCGTCGAAACTCTTTCATTAGAGTTACCGTCAGCCATCAGTTTTTGTGATGAAATTTTGTAACGAATCTTGGTGCCACGGATGATGCTATCATCTTGTGAAAGCATTGCTTGATCTATCATGGTTAGTTGGTCATCAACCATTTTGTAATACAGCTCTTTCGCTTCACCGTACAAGGTTTTACCGTCATCGGTTAACTGTGAAAATGTAGCGAGATCACCGTATCCTTCAATTTCTTGAATGGTGCCATCTTTTGGATCACGGATCACTATCACTTTGTCCGCATTCATATTGATGCTGCCTTGTTTAAGCTTCACATCACCAAAAAAAGTAACGCGATTACTTTTCATGTCGAGTTGTTGGCTGTCAGAATCAATATAAACTGGTTGTTGGCTGTCTGTTGCCAGTGCCAAGGCGTTGCCAGAAATAGCGAAACAAGCAATAAGACTAAGGTGTAAGAGTTTCATATCTACCTTGTACATGGTTATAAAGAACAGCGTCGTTTTCAGCAAAATTGCCTTTAATCGCCTGTCCTATTGTTTCAAATTGCGGTCCAACCAAGTCGACTTGGTTATCAGCCCAAAAATCTCGATTATCCAGTTGAATACTCATCTTAATGGTAGAGAGCGAATCAAAACCAGAATCAGGTAATAGGTTTTTTGCAAGCACATCGTCATAAAGAGTTAGTACATGCTTTTCATCTAACACACCACGTTTAGCGGTAATTTCCCATTCTTGAGTAGTGCCTTCACGGAACACTTTTAAGATCGGATATTGAAAAATAGTATCGCCACTTTTTGAGTAATGCTCTAAATGCGTAGATAGGATTACGTAGCTGCGAATACCTTGCTCGTTGTACGAGACATTGTCGAGGTTTTTTCCGCTAAACAAAGGCAGTTCCAAGTTGGGTGCAACTTGAATATCAGGTTTTTGCTCTTTATCGAGTAAATAATATGCAGACCAAGATGTGATAAAAATCAATATCACATAGAGGACTCGAGACAAACTCATATGCTTAAGCCTTTGTGTACTTCTAACTCGTTACGTGCTTGCAAAATCAAGTCGCACACTTCACGTACCGCACCATGACCACCTTTAATTGTAGTGATGTAGTTTGCTTTTTGGAGCAGTAATGGGTGTCCATCAGCTACACAAACCTTAAGTGCGACTTTTTCCATTACAGGCCAATCAATCAGATCATCACCAATATAGCCAGTATATTCTGGTGATATATTCAACTTCTGACAAATATCTTGATAGGCTTTTACTTTATCATCTTGGCCCTGATAGATCAGTTTGATGCCTAAAGCAGTCATGCGGTTTTCGACAATCTGCGACTGCCGACCAGTGATTATTGCGATTTCGATCCCCGCATTCATCAATGATTTTACGCCGTAGCCATCACGAGTATGGAAGGTTTTTAGCTCTTCACCTTGATTACCCATATACACTAAACCATCAGAGAATACGCCATCCACATCACAAATCAGCAGTTTGATTTGCTTGGCGATATTCAAGATGTCTTGAGATGCCGTACTATAGGGAGTATTAACCATCGTTGTCATTACATGACTCCTGCTTTTAGTAAATCATGCATGTTCAACGCTCCCACCAGTTTACCGTTTTCACACAGCATCAAACCATTAATTCGCTTATCTTGCATCAAGTTTAACCCTTCAACTGCAAGCATATTGGGTTCGGCAACTGTCGGTTTTTGCGTCATGACTTCACTGATAGTCGCGCTATGAATGTCAATGCGTTTATCCAAAATACGGCGCAAATCGCCATCGGTAAAAATTCCGATAAGCTGCATCTTTGCATCGACAACTGCGGTCATACCTAAGCCCTTTTGGCTGATCTCTAGCAGTGCATCTCGAATCAATGCCTGTGGCTGAACGATAGGAAGGGCTGTACCTGTATGCATGATATCGGACAGTTTTAGTAATAGTTTACGTCCCAATGCTCCGCCCGGGTGAGACAGCGCAAAATCTTCAGCGGTAAAACCGCGTGCCTGTAATAGTGCAACGGCGAGTGCATCACCCATTACAAGTGTTGCGGTAGTACTAGAGGTCGGTGCCAAGCCGAGCGGACATGCTTCTTCTGGCACGGTAATTTGTAGGTGCAGGTCAGCCAGTTTTGCCATGTTTGACTGTGGGTTACCTGTCATGCTGATAATACGAATATTGAGGCGCTTTAAGACCGGGATGAGCGATAAAATTTCTGAAGATTCTCCAGAGTTGGAAATCGCGATAACGATATCGCCACGCTCGATCATGCCAAGGTCACCGTGTGAAGCTTCTCCTGGGTGCACAAAAAAAGCAGATGTGCCCGTACTGGCGAGCGTAGCGGCTATTTTCTTACCGATGTGACCTGATTTCCCCATCCCCATGACGACAACTTTACCGTGACTGTTGTCCAAAATCATCTCACAGGCATGGCAGAATTCATCATTAAAGTACTGCTCTAACTGTTGTAAGGCGGCAACTTCAGTGGCAAGTACTTGCTTGGCAACACTGCGATAATCAAACTGATTCGACATCCTAAACTCCAGAATTGGTTAAGCGGTCATATTCATAAGTAGGTAAGCTTGGTACCCGATAAAGATCAGTAGCAAAACGCAACCTTCTAAGCGGTTGATACTACGAGATTTACCTAAAGCCATAATAACAAGTAGCAAGGATACGCCAAGCATGACCCAAAAATCACGCCCCATAGCATATTCACTGAGCATGGAAGGATTTATAAGGCCAGGTATGCCCATCACCGCTAAAATATTGAAAACGTTGGAGCCAATAATGTTGCCTACCGCCATATCATCTTCGCCCTTTAACACACTAGCTAGCGAAGCGGCGAGCTCAGGTAAGCTCGTTCCGACAGCTATGATCGTTAAACCAATAACTAGATCACTCATACCGAAGTATTTCGCAATGATCACCGCGTTATCGACCAGGACGCTTGCGGCAATCGGGAGAATAATAAGGCCAACGACGACCCACATTGCCGCTTTTAAATTACTGACACCTTGTGGAATCTCTGACTCTTGATCATCTAATAATGTGTCGCCATTTTTTTGTTCGTTACGGCTAATGCGCAGCATCGTAATAATAAACGCAGCAAAAAGAATGAACAGTAGTGCGCCTTCGTAAAAGCCTAAATGATTATCCCAAAGCAGAGCGCCAGACAGTAATGTGACCCCAATCATTAGTGGTAGTTCACGACGAATAACGGGCGAACTTACTGACAGCGGTTTAATTAATGCGGTAATACCAAGAATAAGAGCAATATTGGCAATGTTGGAGCCAAGTACATTGCCGACGGCGGTATCTGTTTTGCCTTCTAATGCCGCAGTGGCAGATACCATCATTTCAGGTGCAGAAGAGCCCATCGCAAGAATCGTCATACCGATAACTAAAGGTGATATTCCAACGTTGCGCGCCAAGGCTGCTGCACCAAATACCAACTTGTCTGCGCTCCAAACTAAGAAAACCAAACCTACGCTGAGAAACACAATGGCTTCGATCATGATGATACCTAATTAATGAAATGAATGAAAAAACGAGACAATTAACCGCTAATTTTGACGTGTTGGCTACTAAAAGGGAAGTCGAAGATCTAATTAATTACGTTCAATGAGGTGTTTACTTGTGTATCCATCATTAAATTATGTAAAAGATTATTTTGGCGAAAGGTTAACCTTTCCTTTAGGATGTAATTGAACAGTGCTTTTAATTCTGCTGTCTTATGCTTATGATTACCCATCATTTTTGAGGCGAATAAAATTGTGAAACACGAATTATGTCAATGACCGACCTTGTCACGATAAATCATTTGACCTTCTCTCGTTCGGGAAGGGTAATTTTTGATGATGTGAGCCTCAATGTTCCACAAGGAAAAATTACCGCCATTATGGGGCCATCCGGTATTGGTAAAACCACTTTATTGCGTTTAATCGGTGGGCAGCTATTCCCTGAACAAGGTGAAATTTGGTTTGATGGTGAAAATATACCAACGCTGAGCCGTAAGAAGCTTTATCAAGCTCGTAAAAAAATGAGCATGCTATTTCAGTCTGGAGCGCTGTTCACCGATTTAAATGTTTTTGATAATGTCGCATTCCCATTACGTGAACACACACAATTAGATGAGCCACTGATTAAAACGTTAGTGTTGCTCAAACTCGAGGCCGTTGGTCTGCGCGGCGCGGCATTCTTAATGCCAAGTGAATTGTCTGGTGGGATGGCAAGAAGGGCGGCATTAGCCCGAGCGATTGCGCTTGACCCTGAACTGATCATGTACGATGAGCCTTTTGTCGGTCAGGATCCTATTACCATGGGAGTGCTTGTTGAGCTTATCCGTAATCTTAATCAAGCCTTGGGAGTTACCTCTGTTGTCGTATCGCATGATGTACCTGAGGTGATGAGTATAGCTGATTGGGTGTATCTATTAGCTGATGGAAAAGTGATCGCCAAAGGAACTCCACAACAACTGCTAGAAAATAGTGATCCACGCGTACAGCAATTTCTACAAGGTGAGGCGGACGGTCCTGTTCCATTTCGCTTTCCGGCTCAGAGCTTAGAAAAGGACTTATTTTAATGATGACAAGTTTTGCTCAGTGGGTTGAAGGGCTTGGACGTAGTACGCTTCAGTTTTGCCAGGCGTTTGGTAAAGCGAGCTTGATGTTATTTGGCGCACTTTCTGGTCGCCCTAGGCCAATTCAAAATTTCCCTCTATTAATGAAACAGCTCTACAGTGTTGGCGTTCAATCACTTGCAATCATTGTGGTTTCGGGGTTGTTCATCGGTATGGTACTCAGCCTGCAAGGGTATGTCATTTTAGTCGACTATGGTGCGGAAGGCAGTTTAGGCCAAATGGTTGCGCTTTCGTTACTGCGTGAATTGGGGCCTGTCGTGACAGCGCTTTTGTTTGCTGGACGGGCGGGTTCAGCGTTGACCGCTGAAATTGGATTAATGAAAGCAACAGAGCAGCTCTCTAGCTTAGAAATGATGGCTGTTGACCCACTAAAACGAGTGATTGCACCACGCTTATGGGCAGGGTTGATCTCGATGCCTTTACTGGCGATGATTTTTATGGCTGTTGGCATATGGGGCGGTCAGATTGTTGGCGTTGATTGGAAAGGCATTGATCACGGCAGTTTTTGGTCGGCGATGCAGTCATCGGTGGAGCTAGGACAAGATATTGGTAACAGCATGATCAAGTGCGCAGTGTTTGCGATTACTGTCACTTGGATTGCATTATTTAATGGTTACGACGCGATTCCGACTTCTGAAGGGATCAGCCGTGCCACAACACGAACTGTTGTACATTCGTCTTTAGCTGTATTAGGGCTAGACTTTGTACTTACCGCATTGATGTTTGGGAATTAATCATGCAGCAAACACGAAAAATAGAACTTTGGGTCGGCAGCTTTGTGCTGGCAGGAATTTGCGCAATTCTGGTAATGATTTTTCAGGTTGCTGACGTAAAAGGATTGGGCTCAAACGATACTTATTCTTTAAAAGCTGAATTTGATAATATCGGTAGTTTGAAAGTTCGCTCACCCGTCAAAGTTGGTGGTGTTGTTGTGGGGCGAGTCTCAAACATATCTCTAGATAAAGAGAGTTTATTACCAGTTGTGACTATGGCGATCAATAGCCAGTACGATCAGTTCTCTGAAACATCGAGCGTCAAAATTCTCACCTCAGGCTTGATTGGTGAGCAATACATTGGGCTGGTTCCCGGCTTTGTGTTTGAAGATGAACAAATGCTAAAAGAGGGTGATTTGATTGAAGATACAAAATCAGCCTTAGTGTTGGAAGATTTAATAGGTCAAGTGCTGTATAGCGTTGGTGGTAGCTCTGACAATAAGAGCAAGGAGTAATATAAATGCTAAAGCGAACTTTAATTTTGTTATTCACTCTGATGAGCTCTATGTGTGTTCAAGCGACTAGTATTGATAAAACGCAACCATATACGATGATGAAACAGGTATCTGAAACTGCTTTTGCGCGCTTAAAAGCGGAACAAGGAGCTATTCACAATAATCCAGATTATCTAAAAGAGATTGTTGAACAAGAGTTTATGCCCTATATCAATGAGCAATATGCAGCGCTCAAATTATTAGGTCCGAACCTGAAAGGCGCAAAGCGTGATGATGTTGCTGTATTTATTACCGCGTTCCGTTCTTATTTGGTGAGTTCTTACGCTCAAGTGTTGACGCAGTATAGTGATCAAACCATTGAGTTTGAACCAGAGCAACCCATTGCCGATGATAAGCGAATTACGAATGTCAAAGTGGATATCATTGATACACCGCGTCCTAACATCAAACTCGAATTTACTTTACGTAAAGAAAAGAATGGTGATTGGTTAGCTTTTGATATGTCGGCGGAAGGGATCAGCTTATTATCGAGCAAACAGTCGGAATGGAGTGGAAAAATTCGCCAAGAAGGCATTTTATCTGTTGCAAAGGAATTACAACAACTTGCAGAACAACCGATTCGTTTCGAGAGTAAACAACAATGAGTCATAGCCAATGGCAGCCGTTGAGTTCTCAATCTGTCGCACTATCTGGTGCTTTAGATAGAGAGCATGTACCTGATTTATGGAAATTTATCAAACAGTGGACACCAGCTGGATCGACGCTTGATGTTGAGTTAAAGCAGGTTGAACGTATAGACTCTGCCGGAATGGTGATGTTAATCCACCTAATAGAGCATGCAAAAAAACGAAACTGTCATATAATGTTCAGTTTCGTGCCAGAGCAACTGCGCACACTATTCCAATTGAGTAACGTCGAAAGTCTGATAGCTCAACACATAAAGAATTAAGCAGGGGAACATTGTGGATAGCGCAAAAGTACAACAGTTGTTAGATGAGGCTCTTAACCTTCAAGAAATTCATGTCAAAGGTGAAGGTAGTCACTACGAAGTGATCGCTGTTGATGCTTGTTTTGATGGCATGAGCCGAGTTAAGAAACAACAACTTATTTATGCTCCACTGATGGAGTACATTCAAAGAAATGACATTCACGCAGTTTCTATTAAAGCGTTCACACCAGATGAGTGGGCTCGTGATAAAAAGTTGATGTCGCTGTAAGGTTTATTGATGGAAAAGTTTCGAGTTATTGGGTCAGACCAGCCATTACAAGGTGAAGTGACCATTTCAGGTGCAAAAAACGCTGCACTACCTATTTTATTTGCGTCTATCCTGGCCTCTGAGCCCGTTGATGTGGCGAACGTCCCTCACCTGCGTGATATTGATACCACCATGGAACTGCTTAAGCGTTTGGGCGCAAAAGTAGAGCGTAATGGTTCAGTGCATGTTGATCCAAGTGAAATCAATGAATATTGCGCACCATACGACTTGGTGAAAACCATGCGCGCGTCAATCTGGGCACTAGGTCCATTAGTGGCTCGTTTTGGTTATGGTCAAGTATCATTGCCTGGTGGTTGCGCTATTGGTGCTCGCCCTGTTGATTTACATATCCACGGTTTAGAACAGTTGGGTGCCACTATTACACTGGAAGACGGTTATGTAAAAGCCAGTGTTGATGGTCGTTTGCAAGGTGCTCATATTGTCATGGATAAAGTTAGCGTAGGTGCGACTATCACTATCATGTGTGCTGCAACGTTAGCTGAAGGCAAAACGATTTTAGATAATGCGGCTCGTGAGCCGGAAATTGTCGATACCGCCCTGTTTTTGAACAAGTTGGGGGCGAAAGTCTCTGGTGCAGGTAGTGATACCATTACCATTGAAGGTGTTGAGCGCTTAGGTGGTGGCCAGCATTCAGTGGTTGCAGACCGCATTGAAACGGGAACGTTTCTTGTTGCAGCGGCTGTTTCTCGCGGTAAAGTAATATGTCGTAATACCAATGCTCACTTACTTGAAGCGGTACTGGCGAAGTTAGAAGAAGCCGGAGCCAAGGTTGAAACGGGAGAAGATTGGATCAGTCTTGATATGACGGGGCGAGAGTTGAAAGCGGTTTCTATTCGCACTGCGCCGCACCCAGGTTTCCCAACCGACATGCAAGCACAGTTTACTTTGCTCAACATGATGGCCAAAGGCGGCGGTAAGATCACCGAAACGATCTTTGAAAACCGTTTTATGCACGTTCCTGAACTGATGCGCATGGGCGCCAAAGCTGAAGTTGAAGGCAACACCGTTATTTGTGGTGATGTTGAATCACTCAGTGGTGCACAAGTGATGGCAACGGACTTACGAGCTTCTGCAAGTCTTGTGATTGCCGGTTGTATTGCCAAAGGCGAAACGACGGTCGATCGTATTTACCACATTGATCGTGGTTACGAAAAGATTGAAGATAAGCTTTCTGCTCTTGGCGCGAATATTGAACGTATACGAGAGCCGAACTGATTCAGTTTCTATAGCCGAAACAAAGGTTTCGGCTTTTTTTATCGATTTCTTTGGAGCACAAGAATGATTGCACTCTTGCGTTTATTTGCCGTTGCGATTTTTGCTGTCGTAATGTTTGTATTTGGGTGTGGCTACTGCCTACTGAGCCCTCGTAACCCAAAACACGTATTTACTTTTGGTCGTCTATTTGGCCGAATGTCCCGTGTGATGGGCATTAAATTAGACTTACGTATTCCAGAAAATGCGTATAACCGTGGTCAGCATATTTACATTGCTAACCACCAAAATAACTGGGACTTGTTTACGGTATCATCTGCGGTGACACCGAAAGTGGTAACGGTTGGTAAAAAAAGTTTAGTGTGGATGCCACTGTTTGGTCAGCTTTATTGGATCACCGGAAATATACTGATTGATCGTGCAAACCGCAGTAAAGCGAAAGGCACTATCGATCAAGTAGTTGATAGTATCAAGAAAAGTGACGTATCAGTGTGGATGTTCCCTGAAGGAACACGCTCTCGTGGACGAGGTTTATTGCCGTTTAAAACCGGTGCTTTCCATGCGGCTATTGGCGCGGGCGTGCCTATCATACCTATCGTATGCAGTTCAACCAACGACATTAAACTGAACCGTTGGAACAACGGCCACGTCATTGTTGAAATGCTGCCACCAATTAGTGTTGAAGGTTATAGCAAAGAAAATACGCGTGAACTGTCGACAATATGCCGAGAGCAAATGATCGCCAAATTGGCTGAGTTAGATGAAGAAGTTGCAATGCTGAATGGCAAGCAAGTGACATCTCATTAATTGTTAATGGTCACAAACATAAAAAGGGCTGAAGAATTTAATTCTTCAGCCCTTTTTTCTATGATTCATAGGTCACTTTTAGCAACGAGGTTATTTACGAACCGCGATAGCTTCAATTTCAATGCCGACATCTTTTGGAAGACGAGCCACTTCAACACATGAACGCGCTGGGTAGTTAGCAACATTGTGCTCGTCGAAGAACTTGCCATACACTTCGTTGACGGTACCAAAATCATTAAGGTCTTTTACAAACACCGTCATTTTCACGATATCAGCAACGGTTAGGCCAGAAGCTTCAACAACCGCTTTCACGTTATCTAAAGATTGACGCGCTTGTACTGCGATATCTACGGATACTTCACCAGTTACTGGATTAACAGGAATTTGACCTGAAGTAAGAACCATATTACCAAGGTCAACGCCTTGCACGTATGGGCCAATAGCAGCCGGTGCTGATTCAGTATGAAGTACTTTAGTCATTATGATGTTCCATCTGTTTTATATGAATTTGAGGCCTCAGTTTGCCTCTAAAAAAACGGTAGGTAAAGTGCAAAATGCCCCACAATGATGGGGCACTGATAGCGGCTAATCAAGCCAGTTTACTATTCACGTTCAGTCACGATTTCACGTGAGAACACTTTTTCACAGTACTTACATTTCAAACGAATATCGTTGTTCTTCTCAAAAATCTTAAAGCTGCTTTCTACGGGTTCATCGTGTGTAATGCAGTTGGTATTTGGGCAAGAGAACACATCATTAATTTGTTCTGGCAGTTCAAGTGCTAATTTTTTTACGACTTGATAGTTTTCTATTTGATTGACGGTTGCATGTGGGGCATATAACGCCAGCTTGCTGGCTTGTTCTTCATTGATGAAGATATTTTCAATCTTCAGCAAATCTTTGACGCCAAGTGCAGAAGATGGCAAGTTCAAACCAATGGTTACACGCTGATTTGAATTATGCATATCAAATAATTTTAGAACCTTGATGCCAATTTGAGCAGGAATATGGTCAATCACGGTACCATTTTTAATGGCTTCAACCTGTAACTGAGTTTCTTTAGTCATGATAGGTCTCCTCGATCACAGGGTGTCATTAAGCACAAGAGCAAGCAAAGCTTCGCGGGCGTAAACACCATTCTCTGCTTGTTGGAAGAAGTAAGCGTGTTGGGTGTTATCGACATCGGTGGTGATTTCATCAACACGAGGTAGAGGGTGCAACACCTTCATATTATTACGAGCATTTTTTAACATTGAAGCGGTCAAGATGTATGCCGACTTAATATGCGCATATTCTGATTCATCAAAGCGTTCTTTTTGAACACGAGTCATATATAGGATATCTAACTCAGGGATCACACTCTCAATATCAGTATGCAAGCTGTACTGGATGCCAGCTTCATCAAGCTCTTCACAAATATAATCCGGCATAGCTAGCGCTTCAGGAGCGACAAAGAAAAAGCGAATGTTATTAAACTTGGCTAAGGCTTGAGTCAGAGAATGCACTGTACGGCCATATTTTAGGTCACCAACGAAAGCAACGTTGAGGTTATCCAAACGGCCTTGAGTTTCGGCAATGGTGAACAAATCAAGTAGTGTTTGTGTTGGGTGTTGGTTAGCACCGTCACCAGCATTGATAACCGGCACACCATGAGAAAACTCAGAAGCTAAACGAGCTGCCCCTTCTTGTGGGTGGCGCATCACAAACGCATCCACGTAAGATGAAATCACCTGCACCGAGTCAGCCAGCGTTTCACCTTTCTTAGCCAATGAAGTGTTGCCGCCATTGTCAAAGCCAATCACACTGCCACCAATGCGCTGAATTGCCGTTTCAAAGGAGAGGCGAGTACGTGTCGATGGTTCAAAGAAACAGCTCGCCACCACTTTATTTTTAATAAGTTCCGGGTTGGGTTCTGCTTTCAGTTGGCCAGCGGTTTTGACAATCAGTTCCAGCTCATTACGAGACAGTTCTGGAATCGAGATAATGTTCTTTTGATAAAGCGAATTCACCATGATCTTATTCCCTATAATTTTCTAACAGCCACAAAAAAGCCCCCCAATAAGGGAGGCTTTAAAAATCAAAAGAGGGTGAAAATAGTAAGCCCAATAAGCAAAAGAACTTACTCATGTTGAATCGAATTGCGTTGTAGATGTGAATAACAACGTTCAGCTTCATGGCTACCCCTCAGATAAATCGCAGAGAATTATACGCTTTCGTTGTGTGAGCGCAAGCGATTACCTCACAATCCTCTTCATCACTGGCACTGTCGCTGCGTTAGCTGCTTTCACTCACCCAAATCACTTACTCATGTAAGCTCATCGGGCTTCGTTCTCTTGCTGCCTTGCGACAGCACCAATGATTTTGAGGATTAAAAGCCGCTTTGACACTGTCGCTGCGTTAGCTATTTTCGCTCACCCCAATCACACATTACGAATGTAAGTTCATCAGGCTTCGCTCCATTGTTGCCTAGTTTTTTAAGCGCCGAGCGTGGCAACCATTACCGCTTTGATGGTGTGCATGCGGTTTTCTGCTTCATCAAATACGATCGAGTATTCTGACTCAAAGACCTCTTCGGTAACTTCTAAGCCCTTCATTCCGTATTTTTCAGACACTTCTTTACCAATTGCGGTTTCATCATTATGAAAAGCCGGTAGACAATGCATAAATTTGACGTGTGGATTGCCAGTTTGTTTGATCACATCCATGTTTACTTGATAAGGTGTCATCAGAGCGACACGTTGATCCCATGCATCAGCAGCTTCGCCCATCGAAACCCAAACATCGGTGTAAAGGTAATCACACCCTTTCACACCTTCTTTGACATTTTCAGTGAGGGTTATTTTAGCACCAGTCTGTTTGGCAATGGTTTGGCAAGTTGCCACTAACGCTTCTTCGGGCCAAAACTGTTTTGGAGCCACTAAGCGAATGTCCATGCCCATTTTAGCTGCACCTACCATTAAGGAATTGCCCATGTTGTTACGCGCATCACCCAAGTAAGCAAGTGACATTTGATGCAATTGTTTACCATGACCGTGCTCAAGCATGGTCAGGAAATCAGCTAAAATTTGAGTTGGGTGGAATTCATTAGTCAAGCCATTCCAAACGGGAACACCTGCATGTGTACCTAACTCTTCGACTATTTCTTGTCCAAAGCCACGGTATTCAATGCCATCGTACATTCTACCTAGTACGCGAGCGGTATCTTTCATTGACTCTTTCTGGCCAATTTGAGATCCCGAAGGGCCGATATAAGAGACTTGTGCACCTTGGTCAAAAGCAGCCACTTCAAAGGCACATCGGGTCCGAGTCGAGGCTTTTTCAAAAATGAGTGCGATATTTTTGCTGAGCAGCTTTTTCTGTTCGGTGCCTGCATATTTGGCTTTTTTCAGTTCGGCTGATAAGTCGAGTAAGAATTGAATCTCTTTCGGCGTAAAGTCGAGCAGTTTGAGAAAGTTGCGGTTACGTAAATTAAAAGCCATATCTCAGTCCTAAGATGTGAGTGAAGAATGGCTTTAGTAAAACATATAAATGCTGAATTTGTGAATAATTATTTTAAATAAATGGCGAAATATTAATAATATCTCGCCAAATGTGATTATAAATTCTCTTCGGCGAACTCAGCTAAGCGGCTGCGAACTACACCATTTAAGTGAATGTTGGCGCTTCCTTCAAAGTTTTTGAAGCGTTCAACCATATAAGTTAAACCCGAAGTAACTGGGGTTAAGTAGTGGGAATCGATCTGCGCTAGATTGCCAGAGCAGACAATTTTGGTGCCTTCACCACAGCGTGTGATGATGGTTTTGATTTGCGACGCGGTTAAGTTTTGGCACTCATCGAGCAGAACGAAGGCATCTTGAATTGAGCGACCACGCATAAAGTTGATCGATTTAAACTGGATGTTGGCTTTATCGCAGATGTACTTGAGCGAGCCTTCCGTACAGTGATCGTTTTTGTGCAGAGCTTCGAGGGTATCGGTGACCGCGGCGAGCCACGGCATCATTTTCTCTTCCTCTGTGCCGGGTAAGAAACCAATCGATTCGCCAATATCAGGTGTGTTACGGGTGACAATGATCTTATCGAACATTTTTTTCTCTATGGTTTGCTCAAGTGCGGCTGCCATGGCGAGTAGTGTTTTACCACTACCGGCCGCCCCGGTGAGGATAACTAAGTCAATGCTTGGGTCGAGTAGGGCATCTAATGCCATCCCTTGATAAACATTTTTCGGAGTAATATCCCAAGCTTTGCGGTGCAGTATTCGTTCTCGGCTGATATCGAGCAGGGTGATTTTGTCACCATCAATTTGGTGTACGCGGGCCGCAAATTCACTCTCTTCATCAATAACATATTGATTGATAAACGTCGGGTCAAAAGGGGCTTTATCTAATGTGTGGAAAGTTTTTCCGCCTAAGGTTTTGCTTTCTACCTCATCGACGCTATCCCAGAAATTACCTTCACGAATTTGAAAGCCTTTAGTGAGATACTGTACGTCGTCAATTAATTGGTCGGTACGATAGTCTTCAACATAGCGCACACCTGCACCTTTCGCGCGTAAGCGCATGTTGATGTCTTTAGTGAGTAGCACGACAGAGCGCGGTGCTCGTTTGGCTTGTAGGTAAAGTACAGCATTGAGAATGCGATTATCACCCGCTTTATCAGCAAAGGCTTTAACGGTTTCTTGCAGCTCAAAATCGGCCAAAATAGAAATGGTGCCAGTTGAAGTCGCTTCTTTTGAGAAAGGAATACCTTCGGTGATTTCATCCGGTGTTGCATCGTGAAATAAGTGCTCTAGGGCGCGAATGGCAACCCTTGCATCACGTGCTACATCGCGCTTGCTGTCTTTGATGCGGTCAAGTTCTTCTAAGACAGTCATTGGAATGACGACGTCATGTTCTTGAAAGGAGTATATGGCTAGAGGTTCATGAAGCAGGATATTGGTATCCAGTACAAACAGTTTCCGGTCGGTATCGCCCATAAGCGTCTCCTTGCTGCGGTGCAGCGTGCTTAACATAAAGATGCTTGCAGAGATGTGACGAGCAATGTGTGCATGGTTGTGGTTCGATCGCTCGATACTGCTGCAAACTCGTGTTGATACTCATTGTCTGTTTGATGCGGCATGTTTTATACCAAAGTCATGATTTTGATTCATAAAGCATGCGTTTTCATAATGAGTATAGCAACCTTGTTAACTACAAATGCCATTGATTTCTTACAGTTTGATGTCAGCCAAAAGTTGCAGAAAAAAAACTGAGCATTCGTTCGCTTAACACGTGACCTGTATCACGCCATCAAGTAAGATTAGCGACCTTTTTCTGCACCATACTCCAACAACAATCATAATTAGGAGTTATCTCCACTTGGTGACAGACCGATATAATTCATTCTAAATAAATGAGGTAGTCGATACATGACTTTTGCTTTGGGGCAACGCTGGATAAGCGATACAGAAAGTGATCTTGGTTTAGGTACAGTTGTTGCGTTAGACACAAGAACCGTCACTTTGATGTTTGCAGCATCAGAGGAAAACCGCGTGTACGCACGCAGTGATGCCCCGGTAACCCGAGTGACGTTTAATTCTGGTGATGTGGTTGAAAGCCAGGAAGGTTGGTCACTCAAGGTTGAGCAAGTGGTCGAAGATCAGGGCTTGCTGACTTACCTTGGTACGCGTGAAGACACGGGCGAAAGCGGTGTTGCGCTGCGCGAAATTTTCTTAAGCCATCAAATTCGTTTCAATAAACCACAAGACAAGTTGTTCGCAGGCCAAATAGACCGCATGGATAACTTTGTATTGCGCTACCGCGCTTTGACGAACCAATACCAGCAGCACAAGAGCCCAATGCGTGGTTTGTGTGGGATGCGCGCTGGTTTGATTCCGCATCAGCTGTACATTGCGCACGAAGTGGGTCGTCGTCACGCCCCTCGTGTTTTATTGGCCGATGAAGTGGGCTTAGGTAAAACGATTGAAGCGGGTATGATCATCCACCAACAGGTATTGTCTGGTCGCGCTGAACGCATTTTGATAGTGGTGCCTGAAACATTACAGCATCAATGGTTAGTGGAGATGATGCGCCGTTTTAACCTTCATTTCTCCATTTTTGATGAAGAGCGTTGTGTTGAAGCCTTCGCTGAAGCGCACAACCCATTTGATACTCAACAATATGTGTTGTGTTCGCTTGATTTTCTACGCAAGAGTCGTCAACGCTTTGAGCAAGCGATGGATGCGGAGTGGGATCTGCTGGTGGTCGATGAAGCTCATCACCTAGAGTGGAGCCAAGATAAGCCAAGTCGTGCTTACCAAATCGTGGAAGGGCTTGCACAAAATACGTCAGCCGTATTGCTGTTGACTGCAACGCCAGAGCAGCTTGGTCGTGAAAGCCACTTTGCACGCCTACGCTTGCTCGATCCTGATCGTTTCTATGACTACGAGGCTTTTGTCAAAGAAGAAGAGCAATATGCTCCAGTCGCCGATTCTGTGACCGCACTGTTTTCTGGCGAAAAGCTGCAAAATGAGGCAAAAAACCAAATTACAGAGCTACTTTCAGAGCAAGATGTTGAACCACTATTCCGCATTATTGAAAGCAATTCAGACCAAGATAGCAAAGTGGCAGCCCGCCAAGAGCTAATCGATAACTTGATGGATCGTCATGGTACGGGTCGTGTACTATTTAGAAACACACGCGCTGCCATTAAAGGTTTCCCTGTGCGTAATGTACACTTGATGCCAATGGAAATTCCAACGCAATATACGACATCGATGCGTGTTGCAGGCATGATCGGTGGCAAACTCAGCGCGGAAGCTCGTGCGATGAAAATGCTCTATCCAGAAGAGATCTTCCAAGAGTTTGAAGGTGACGATGCAAGCTGGTGGCAGTTTGATTCACGTGTGAATTGGCTGATCGAAAAAGTTAAAGAAAAACGCAGTGAAAAAATCTTAGTGATTGCATCACGTGCTAGTACGGCTTTGCAATTGGAGCAAGCATTGCGTGAACGTGAAGGCATTCGCGCCACCGTCTTCCACGAAGGGATGTCGATTCTAGAACGTGATAAAGCCGCAGCCTATTTTGCTCAAGAAGAGGGCGGAGCGCAGGTTTTGATCTGTAGTGAAATTGGCTCTGAAGGTCGTAACTTCCAGTTTGCTAACCAATTGGTGATGTTTGATTTACCATTTAACCCTGATCTACTTGAACAGCGTATTGGTCGTTTAGATCGTATTGGTCAACAGCGCGATATCGATATACATGTGCCTTACCTAAAAGGGACTTCACAAGCAATTTTAGCTCGCTGGTTTGATGAAGGTTTAAATGCCTTTGCTGAAACTTGCCCGACCGGGCGTGCTGTTTACGATAAATACGCAACGACTCTAATTGAAATGCTTGCATCAGGTAATACTGAACAATTGGATGAGATCATTGATGAGTCGGCTAAGTTAAATAAAACCTTAAAAACACAACTCGAACAAGGCCGTGACCGTTTACTAGAGATGCATTCCAACGGTGGTGAAAAAGCACAAAAGATCGTTGCTGATATCGCCTCAACTGATGGTGATACTAATTTAGTAACCTTTGCATTGAGTTTATTTGATGCGATTGGTTTAAACCAAGATGATCGCGGTGAAAATGCACTGGTCGTAACGCCATCGGAACATATGATGGTACCAAGCTACCCAGGTTTGCCGTATGAAGGTGCGACGATTACTTTTGATCGTGACACAGCACTTTCTCGTGAAGACATGAACTTCATCAGTTGGGAACACCCAATGATTCAAGGAGGAATTGATCTTCTAATGAGTGAGGGGGTGGGGACTTCTACGGTTTCGCTTCTGAAAAACAAGGCGCTACCAGTTGGTACTATTTTGCTGGAATTGGTTTACGTTGTGGACGCACAAGCACCAAAACGCAGTGGTATTAGTCAATTCCTTCCACAAACGCCAATCCGTTTGATGATGGATGCTCGCGGTAATGATCTCTCTGCTCAGGTTGAATTTGAAAGCTTTAACCGTCAGCTAAGTCCAGTTAATCGTCATTTAGCGAGCAAGTTGGTGACTTCAGTTCAAAACGATGTCCATAACTTAATTGCCGCCAGTGAAAGCCAAGTAGTTGCTCGTGTTGAAACTATCCGTGAGCAAGCTCAGCAAGAGATGCAGGCCAATTTGAACGCAGAACTTGAGCGTTTGTTAGCATTGAAAGCGGTGAACCCGAATATTCGTGATGAAGAAATCGAAGCGATTGAAGAGCAAATCAAAGAATTGACAGGCTATATTAACAAAGCTCAGTTCCAGCTTGATTCCTTACGTTTGATAGTGGTCGCGCACAATTGATTGAGTTTGTTCGATATAACAAAGGCCTTATTTATAAGGCCTTTGTTTTTTCTTGGGGTTTATACCAATCGTAGTAAATAACTGTTCATCCTAGCTGGTTAAAATGCTCGATAACTGCGTTAGAATTTTTGATTGTAGAATAACTACTTATCGAAAAATCCTGCCTTGTTCTCAAGCCTTTTTCCTGCGCTATTTCTGATCACTTATTTACTGTGATTGGTATTATTTTATCTCGCCAGTTACATTAACCATTTCCACCAAATAAAGACGGCCAGAAAACCAAATAGATAGATCAAACCTACAATCGATAGCCATTTGAGCTTTTTACCAACGGCGAGCGCGGCTGGCAGTGGTGTTTTAATGACTAGAATGTAGTTCAATAGCGCAAAGATCGGTGTGGTCATGAAGGCCATGATCATTGCAAAATTTAGCATTGGCATTAATGCTGATGCCCAAAATGCAATAATTCCCAACGCCAATGCAGAGACAATGATAACCCACACTTGATAGTGACGTGGGCTCTCCGTTTGCTGGTTTTGCAGTAAACGCTGAGCTTCAGCAATCACACGCGAATAACCATCAATTACTGTAATCGTGCTGCCAAAAATACAGAAGAAAGCGATCACGGCAATAAGATAGCGCGCCCACTCTCCGATCGTTGAGGCATAGAGCCCGACTAATTGATGAGAGAAACCGACGCCTGACTGTGAGAGTTCTACACCAGTACCGTGTAGAACTAAAGCCCCTAATGCTAAAAAAACAATGGCCAAAATAGCGGTACCGATGTAGCCGACATTGAAATCAAATAGCGCTGATTGCGGCGTGACTTGTTGCTCACGACACTGACGTTTGAGCCAAACTGACGTGATACTTGAAATTTCAATTGGCGCAGGCATCCAACCCATAGTGACCACCAAAAAGCCAATCGCCGCTAAGGTCCAAGGAGAAGGTGAGGTTGTTTCGACCACAACTTGCGCTGGGTTAACGGCTGCAATAACAACAGCAAGTAAGGTGGCAATGGTCAATACTGCCATGATAACTTTTGACAGTGAATCAAGCGCCCGGAAATGGCCAGCAAAGAGAATCACCAAACAAGTGACTAGCACCACGGTAGATAAAATGACAGTACTCAGCTCAAACGGTACAAAGTAGGCAAGTAAACTGGCACTAAACAGTAATAAAGCAGCGGTGTTGATGATGGCTGAGACAACGCTGAGTACCATAAATACCCACAGATAAGCGCGCCCTAGTTTTGCATATCCTTGTACTAGGCTTTGACCTGTGCCCATTGTGTACTGGATACCTGCTCGGAAAAAAGGATATTTCAACAGATTAACAAGCAGGATCATAACGGCTAATTGCCAACCGTAAATTGCACCAGCTTTGGTTGAAGCGACAAGGTGTGAACCGCCAACAGCGGCCGCTGCCATCATAATTCCGGGGCCGAGAGAGCGGAGCAATTGCGGTAAGGTCAAACTTTTAACTGCTTGATAAGGGACGGTGTTTTCCATTCTTGTTCCTTGAGTAATGTTGTGTTTTTCATTGATCGGTCGATTATGATTTATTGTTTTCGACTTTTGTCTTGCGTTTAATGTCAAGATACACATTCAATATCACACTGATTTAATCTGTCAATTTATAATTACACCCTGTGGCTCATTTCTACCTTGACCGATTTTTAGCGAGGGGTATTGATACAAGCATCTTGAGTCAGTTTCGTTATATAATGCGCCGATTTTTTTGGAGACCTTTTATGGCGATGCTTGAATACACACCACCGACTGATCCTTGGATCGATATCGTCTATGAAGATGATCATATCCTAGCGGTGAATAAGCCTTCTGGGCTACTTTCTGTTCCCGGTCGATTGCCAGAACATCATGACAGTATGTGGAGTCGCTTGGCTGAACAATATCCGGATATACAAGTCGTGCATCGTTTGGATATGTCGACATCAGGCCTGATGCTACTGGCAAAAAATAAATACGCTGAAGGCGCATTAAAAAAACAATTTCAGTACCGCTTAACGCATAAGATTTATTACGCACGTGTATGGGGAAATGTCGAACTTGATGAAGGCGTGATTGAGCTACCTCTGATTTGCGATTGGCCAAACCGCCCTAAACAGAAAGTATGCTTTGAGGATGGAAAACTATCGAAAACCTTATATCAAGTAGCGAAAAGGGAAGAAAAGACGACAATTGTACGCCTTCTTCCTGTTACTGGACGTTCACATCAATTGCGTGTTCATATGCAAGCATTAGGTCATCCAATCGTGGGTGATGAATTTTATGCAACAGAAGAGGCAAAAGCATTTTCTGATCGTTTAGAATTGCATGCCGCGGAGCTGAGTTTTTATCATCCTAAGAGTCATTGGCTGCGCAGCATTTTTGTCGGCTGTGATTTTTATCCCGATGCACAAGAGCAAATTCTGCAAAACTTTGATCCTGAGCGAAAATTACCTGATTATAAAACGCTGCCTCGACCATAATTTGCTGTGGGTAGCGACAAGGAGCTGATATGTCATTACCCACTGTTGTGTTTCTCGATAGAGCGACAATTCCTGCGCAGATTCACTTGCCAACGCTGCCTTTTGCCCACCAATGGCTTGAGTTCGACTTTACCTCTACCGAGCAAGTGCTAGAACGCTTGTCACAAGCCGATATCGTGATCACCAATAAAGTGATACTCGATAAATCCTTACTTTGTCAGTGCCCTAAATTGCGCCTCATTGCAGTCTCTGCAACTGGGGTGAATAACGTTGATGTTGAATATTGCCGTGAAGCGGGAATAGCGCTGGCTAATGTTCAGGGTTATGCGACCCGTTCAGTGCCAGAGCATGTTATTGCAATGATTTATGCGTTAAGACGCAACCTGTTTGCCTACCATCAAGATATTGCCAATGGAGAATGGCAGCGTAATAAACAATTTTGCTTTTTTACTCACCCGATAGGGGATGTCGCAGGTTCAACACTTGGTGTGGTCGGCAGTGGTGCGCTTGGACAAGCGACAGCGACGTTGGCACGAGCGATTGGTATGCAGGTGATATTTGCTGAACGAAAAGGTGCTGAATTATGCCGACAAGGTTTTATGCCCTTCGAGCAAATGCTGGCTGAGGCGGATGTTGTGAGCTTGCATTGCCCACTGACCGATCAAACCCTTAACCTGATTGGTGAACAAGAGCTGGCGATGATGAAACCTAACGCATTGTTGATTAACGCTGGCCGTGGTGGCTTAGTAGACGAAAACGCGTTGGTTATGGCGCTTAAAACAGGGCAGATCGCTGGAGCAGGAGTGGATGTATTCAGTCGTGAGCCCGCAGATAAAAGCAATCCATTACTAGCTAATTTGGAACTGCCGAATCTATTATTAACACCGCACGTTGCGTGGGGTAGTGATTCAGCTATTCAACAGTTGGCTAATATCTTAATGGATAACATTGCTGCGTTTGAGCGTGGAGATAAACTGAATCGAGTGGTGTGATTGGTATTAGCGCCATAAAAAAGGTCGGTATTTTTATACCGACCTTTTGCGTTTTAATGGCTAGTGAGTCTGCTACTATAGGGCTGCAATGGTTGCTTTTTGCTCTTCCAGTTTAACCAGTGTCTCTTTATAGCCGTCAAGCTTACCACGCTCAGCTGCAACAACAGCTTCTGGTGCTTTAGCGACAAAGCCTTGGTTGCCAAGTTTGCCTTCGATGCGTTTGATCTCACCTTGAGTTTTGGCGATCTCTTTTGCAAGACGATCAAGCTCAGCATCTTTGTCAATCAAGCCTGCCATCGGGATCATCAGTTCAGATTTACCGACTAGCGCTGTCGCACAAGCAGGCGTTTCTTCACTGTTTTCTAGAACGCACAATGCTTCTAGCTTAGCCAGTGACAATAGAACCGCTTTGTTAGCTTGTAAGCGTGCCACTTCTTGCTCGCTTGCTGCTTTTAGCATCACGTTTAGAGGCTTACCTGGGTTAATGTCGTATTCCGCACGCAGGTTACGAATACTGGTAATGAACGCTTTCACCCACTCGATATCATCAAGTGCTTCTTGGTTGAAGTTAGCTTCATCATACTGAGGCAGTGCTTGCAGCATAATGGTATCGCCTTCCACGCCATCAACCATTGGTTTCACGCTTTGCCAGATCGTTTCTGTAATGTACGGAATCACCGGATGAGCTAAACGCAACGTTTTCTCTAAAACCGTAATAAGGGTACGACGTGTAGCACGTTGCTGCGCTTCGGTGCCTTTCCACAGTACTGGTTTAGTCAGTTCTAAGTACCAGTCACAGAATTGGTTCCAGATGAATTCGTAGATTGTATTCGCTGCCATATCCAAACGGAAGTTGTTGATATGGTTATTGAACTCTTTTGCTGCTAGTTCAAATTGCGATTCAATCCATTTGTCTGCTAGTGAGTACTCAAGTTCACTACCAGCGGCGAAACCACAGTCTTGCTCTTCGGTATTCATCAACACGTAACGGCTTGCATTCCACAATTTGTTACAGAAGTTGCGATAACCTTCTAGGCGTTTCATGTCCCAGTTGATATCACGGCCAGTTGAAGCCATGGCAGCCAAGGTAAAGCGTAGTGCATCAGTACCATAAGCTTCGATGCCGTCTTCAAAGGTCTTACGTGTGTTTTTCTCGATCTTAGCGGCGAGCTGAGGCTGCATCATGTTGCCACAACGTTTTTCAACCAAAGATTCAAGGTCAATACCATCGATCATATCGATAGGATCAAGCACATTACCTTTTGATTTCGACATTTTGTCGCCGTTTTCATCACGGATAAGGCCGGTAACGTAAACCGTTTTGAATGGAACTTGTGGTTTGCCGTTCTCATCTTTACAGAAGTGCATGGTCATCATGATCATGCGAGCAACCCAGAAGAAGATGATATCGAAACCAGTAACAAGAACATCTGATGGGTGGAATGTTTTTAATGCGTCAGTATTTTCTGGCCAACCTTGGGTACCAAATGTCCAAAGTGCTGACGAGAACCAGGTATCGAGTACGTCATTGTCTTGGTTTAGTACAATCACTGGGGCAAGGTTGTGTTTAGCGCGAACTTCTTCTTCAGTACGGCCAACATACACATTACCATTATTGTCGTACCATGCAGGAATACGATGACCCCACCAAAGTTGACGAGAGATACACCAGTCTTGAACATCACGCATCCAAGAGAAGTACATGTTTTCGTACTGTTTTGGTACGAATTGAATTTCACCATCTTCAACAGCTTTGGTTGCGACTTCCGCTAGTGGCGCTGTGCGCACATACCATTGGTCGGTTAGCATTGGTTCGATAACCACACCACCACGGTCGCCATAAGGAACCGTTAGGTCGTGATCTTTAATTTCATCAAGCAGGCCGAGCTCTTCAAATTCAGCAACGATAGCTTTACGCGCAGCAAAACGCTCCATACCCTGATATTTGGCTGGGAGCTCGCTGCTGTATGCATCGCTTGCTTCACCATTGGTGGTGAAAACTTCTGCTGCGTCACGGATGTTGGCATCAAAAGTTAGGATATTGATCATTGGTAGTTGGTGGCGTTTACCAACTTCATAGTCGTTAAAGTCGTGAGCTGGAGTGATCTTCACACAACCCGTGCCTTTTTCCATATCAGCATGTTCGTCACCAACAATTTTGATGCGACGATCAACGATAGGCAGGATGATCTCTTTACCAATCAGTGCTTGATAGCGAGGATCTTCTGGGTTTACCGCTACGCCAGTATCACCAAGCATGGTTTCAGGACGTGTGGTTGCAACGACAATGTAATTTTTACCATCTGCTGTTTTTACGCCATCCGCTAATGGGTAGCGGAAGTGCCACATATGGCCTTTTTTATCTTTGTTTTCAACTTCGAGATCAGAAATCGCAGTGTGCAATTTTGGATCCCAGTTAACAAGACGCTTACCACGGTAAATTAAATCATCTTCGTAAAGACGAACGAAGACTTCTTGAACCGCATTTGAAAGACCTTCATCCATTGTGAAGCGCTCGCGCTCCCAGTCTACAGATGCACCAAGGCGACGTAGCTGTTTGGTGATGGTACCGCCAGATTCGCCTTTCCATTCCCAGATTTTGTCGATGAACGCCTCACGACCGTAATCATGCTTGGTTTTGCCTTCCTCTGCGGCAATTTTACGTTCAACAACCATTTGAGTTGCGATACCTGCGTGGTCAGTACCCACTTGCCATAAGGTATTTTTGCCTTTCATACGCTCACAGCGGATCAAAGTATCCATAATGGTGTCTTGGAATGCGTGACCCATATGAAGGCTACCAGTGACGTTCGGTGGCGGGATCATGATGCTGTACGCTTCTTTTGATGTGTCACCGTGAGGCTTAAAGTAGCCGTTCTCTTCCCAAGTCTGATACAGAGCTTGTTCGATTGCTGTTGGGTTATATGTCTTTTCCATAGTGCTCTTAAATGGGTACTGTGAATGATTAATCTTAGTTAAACTTTATAAGTGAAGAATCTTGTTTAAGATCGCCTTAACTATAAGGTTTAACCTATGGATGTTGGATCTCGATTGTTTGCAACTGATAGCCAGCTTGTCGGTAGATTTTATACCTTTCGCGAGCCAGTTGCTTTGCTTTTTCTTCGCAGGGGACGAAGTCTACCACCTCTGTAAAGGCGTTCGCAAAGGTTGTATGATTATTCGCCACATTTATTACCAGTTGGCGATTCCAATTGGGTTTTACCCCTTGATAACCAATTTCAATATTGGTTGAGTATTTAGGGCCTTCTCCGACGAGATTATGCGCGACGAAATTTTCTGGTAATACTTGCCACAGGTGTTCTGCAAATTGTTCAGCATGGGTTTTATCATGGCAATGTAAATACACTTTAGCGCCTTGCTTGGCAAAGTGATGAGTGAGGAACAAGACGTATTGTTCAAAACCTTCAAGCTGAGCTTGAGGACTATTTTCATTCACAATGTAAAAAGTAGCTCGTTGCATTTCATTGCCTAATGATCGATTGCTCATCAACAAAAAAGGGCCTTGCGGCCCTTTTCAAATTTTGAGGTTTATTCCTCAGTCTCTTGGCCACTGCGATTCAATAAGAATTGGACAAGCAATGAGACCGGACGACCCGTTGAGCCTTTAGCGGCACCTGATTTCCATGCTGTACCAGCGATGTCCAAGTGCGCCCAGTTGTATTTTTTAGCAAATTTAGATAAGAAACAACCTGCGGTAATCGTACCACCAGGGCGGCCACCGATATTTGCCATATCGGCAAATGTACTTTTCAACTGCTCATGGTATTCATCTGCCATTGGTAGACGCCATGCGCGATCGCTTGCTTGCTCTGAAGCATTAACCAGTTCGTGTGCTAACGGGTTGTGGTTTGAAATTACACCACTGATATGATGACCTAGTGCAATGACACAAGCACCCGTCAGAGTTGCTACGTCTACTACGCAATCTGGCTCAAAACGCTCAACGTAAGTGAGTGCATCACAAAGCACTAGGCGACCTTCAGCATCAGTATTGAGTACTTCAACGGTTTGGCCTGACATGGTGGTGAGAATATCACCTGGGCGGTAAGCATTGCTGCCTGGCATATTTTCACAACCAGCCAATATACCCACAACATTTAATGGTAGGTTTAATTTCGCGAGTGCTTTCATTGCACCAAAGACAGAAGCCGCGCCACACATGTCATACTTCATTTCATCCATGCCTTCGCCTGGTTTCAATGAAATGCCGCCTGAATCGAACGTTAGACCTTTACCCACCAATACGATTGGTTTCGCATCTGGGTCTGGATTGCCTTTGTACTCAATGACCGACATCATCGATTCATTTTTTGAACCACGACCAACCGCTAGGTATGAGCTCATACCTAGTTTTTCCATCTCTTCTTCACCAATAATTTTGCTTGAGACTGTCTCGTAATCGTCAGCTAAGCGACGAGCTTGAGAAGCAAGATAGGCTGGGTTAGCAATGTTTGGTGGCATATTGCCAAGATCTTTAGATGCTTTCACACCAGAAGAAATAGCCAGACCGTGCGAAATGGCACGTTCGCCTACGTTAAGTTCACGACGAGTCGGTACATTAAAGACCAATTTACGCAGTGGACGACGAGTTTCTGGTTTTGCACTCTTAAATTGGTCAAAGGTGTATAGGCCATCTTTCGTTGCTTCAACGGCTTGGCGTACTTTCCAGTAAGTATCACGGCCTTTGACGTGCAGTTCCGTGAGGAAACAGACAGCTTCCATGGAACCCGTTTCATTAAGTGTGCTAATAGTTTTTTGAATGATTTCTTTGTATTGACGTTCGCCTAATTCGCGTTCTTTACCACAACCAACCAGTAAAACGCGCTCAGAAAGAACACCTGGTACTTGATGCAGCAGTAGCATCTGGCCTGGTTTACCCTCGAGATCACCACGACGAAGTAGTGAACTAATATAGCCATCGCTGATTTTATCAAGCTGCTCTGCTACTGGAGAAAGGCGGCGTGGTTCGAACACTCCCACAACGATACATGCGCTACGTTGTTTCTCTGGACTGCCACTTTTTACACTGAACTCCATGCGTACTCCTACATCCTGAAGACAAATAGAACTAAATGTTAGATAATGCGCTCTTAGTTGTTGAATCCATGTTTGGATCTACTATTAATTGAACGGGCTAACAGTTAGTGAAAATTTTAAAAATAAAAGGTTCAACGGGAAATTATAGTGATTCAATCAAAAAAACAAGTTTTGTATAGGTAATTTCAGCGTGATTATTGTTAGATATTTGATCCGCGAGACACTCAAGAGCCAATTTGCGATCTTTTTTGTGCTTTTTTTAGTGTTTCTGAGCCAAAAATTTATAGAAGTTTTGGCTGATGCTTCTGCTGGTGAAATTCCTGCCCGGATGATTTTCTCTATCGTGGCGTTAAAAATGCCTGCGATGGGGCTATTAATGCTGCCTTTAAGCCTTTATATCGGCATATTACTGACTTTTGGTCGTTTATACGCGGAAAGTGAAATTACCGTGATGAATGCCACCGGAATTGGTAATAAGTTCTTGATTCAGGGGGCATTATATCTTGCTGTTATTACTGCGGGTACCGCTGCATTTAATGCGTTTTGGTTAGCACCATGGAGCCAAGATAAGTACGCTCAATTGATAGAACAACTAGCAGCGGAAAACAGCGTTGATTTATTACAACAAGGTCAGTTCCAACGTACCCCTGACGGCTCTTCTGTTGTGTTTATCGATAGTGTTGAAAATAAGAAACTGTACAACGTGTTTGTTGCTCAACTAGCTCCACGTGATTCTATTTTACCAAGTGTGATGTTTTCGAATTCAGGCGACGTCAAAGAACTGAGTGATGGTCGTCAAATGATTACCATGTATGAGGGAACTCGCTATGAGGGAGTGCCGACTCGTATTGACTATATGATTACGGAATTTGATGAATACGAAGGGCTCATTGGGCAACGTGAAGTAAAACCTAAAGGTCGTGATTGGGAAGCTTTGCCTACGTTAAAGTTAGTCTCGAGTTCAAATACAAAAGCGCAAGCGGAACTACAATGGCGAATTTCGCTTGTTGTTTGTATTCCGCTGTTAACGATGTTGGTTGTGCCACTTTCTGCCGTAAATCCTCGTCAAGGTCGTTTTGCAAAAATGGGACCTGCGATTTTAATTTATCTTGCCTACTTCCTGACGCTCAGTGCCACAAAATCAGCGATTGAAGATGGTTCACTTTCTAGCGTTATTGGTATGTGGCCGATTAATGCCGCATTACTTATCGCTGCAATTTTGGTGAATACACTAGATAGTGTGCCAGTGAGGCGCTTTAAAGATAAGCTCAAACAGAAGAGGGTGGTATAAGTCGTGTTTAAGATTTTAGATTTATATATTGGTCGCACTATCATTGTAACCACCTCTTTAGTGCTGATTGTTTTTGTTGGTTTATCGGGCATTATCAAATTTGTTGATAATTTGAGACACGTAGGTAAAGGCGGGTTTGACCTGTTGCAAGCGCTGTTCTTTGTTATTTTGAGTGTCCCCCGTGATATTGAGATGTTTTTCCCGATGGCGGCCTTACTTGGAGCCTTGATCGGCTTAGGGATGCTGGCGGCAAGCTCCGAATTGGTCGTGATGCAGGCGGCAGGAGTGTCAAAACTTGATATCGGTTTCTCTGTTTTGAAAACAGCCGTTCCGTTGATGATCATAATTACTGTTCTTGGGCAATGGGGGGCACCTCAAGCTCAGAAGTTAGCACGAGACTCTCGTTCTTTTGCGATTTCAGGTGGCAGTATCGTTTCGGTACGAAGCGGTGTCTGGGCTCGTGATGCGAACGATTTTATTTTTATTGGCAAAATAGATAACGATAAGCTCTATGGATTGAACATGTGGCGCTTTGATAACAATAAGAAATTACAGAATATCTTTTTTGCCAAAGAAGCCGATTATGACAAAGATAATCAATGGATAATGAAAGATGTTCAAATTACCGATATGCGCGATGAAATTGTCATTTATAAGCAGCAATTGCCAGAGTATCAATGGACGACATCGCTTGCTCCCGATAAGTTAGCAGTTGTAACCGTTAAACCTGAAGAGCTCTCTTTAAGTGGGTTATATGATTATGTCTCTTATCTAAAAGCTTCTGAGCAGGACTCATCCCGTTATGATTTGGCGTTATGGCGTAAGATCACTCAACCGTTTTCTATTGCAGTGATGATGCTGATGGCACTTTCATTTATTTTCGGTCCATTACGTAGTGTCACTATGGGGGCAAGAATACTGTCAGGGGTGATTGCTGGGTTTACGTTTTATATATCCAGTGAGTTTTTTGGACCTCTTAGCATCGTATACGGGCTTCCTCCCGCATTGGGAGCAATAGCCCCAAGTGTGGTATTTCTTGTGATAGCCGTAATGTTGTTGAGAAGAAAGTTATAGATGAAGAAAAAGGAAGAGCTTAGGGATCTAATGCCGATCAGTTAAGACTTTAATCGGCAGATCAGTTGAATGATCCTACCTTTATGTAAAAATCCGATAGACATTGTTTATCGGATTTTTTTATGCACGTTTCTCAAGCCCTCGATATCATCAACAGTTATAAACCAAATCACGTTGAGACACTCTCAGACCTCCTGCCCATTGAACTCA